>CALRLV020000018.1:0-16680 GCA_943368895.1 Ferrovibrio terrae | reverse complement strand
AGACCTCAACCATTGGCCGCACACAAACTGCTCCTGCCACGGGTGGTGAGCGGTTGAACATCGCGCTCGTGTCCTGTTCCAACTTCCCAGCTGGCTGGTTTAACGCTTATCAGGCCATTGCGCGGCGAGGCGATGTAGATCTGGTGCTCCACGTTGGTGACTATATCTATGAATATGGCCCCGGCGAATATGCGACCGAATGGGGCAAGACCGTTGGTCGCGTGCCGCAGCCGCCGAAAGAATGCACAAGCTTGTCGGATTACCGCCAGCGTTACGCCCAATATCGCACCGATGCAGACCTTCAGGCCGCCCATGCCTGCGCGCCTTGGATGGTGACGTGGGATGATCACGAGACGTCGAATGATGCCTATAAGGACGGCGCGGAAAATCATAATCCGGCAACGGAAGGTCCTTGGAACTTGCGCAAAGCGGCGGCCCTTCAGGCCTATTATGAATGGATGCCCTTGCGCAATCCCGCACCAGGCAAGTCGTTTGAGGCGATCAACCGTACCTTTGAGTGGGGCGATCTGGCGACGATCTTGATGCTGGAAACCCGCGTGATGGCGCGCACCTTCCAGCTCGATTATGAAACCGATCTTGAGCTTGGCTTGTTCGATGTGACATCTGGAAAGCCTGTCAAAATCACCGATCCAACGCGCCTCTCAACCCTTGATCCTCGCAATCCGCCGCAAGGCGTGATGGCGCTGCCCGATGTGGCGGGCTTTAAAGCCAAGAAGCTCAATGATCCCACCCGCGAGATGCTGGGTGCCAGCCAACAAAAATGGCTCGCTGAAGCGCTCACCAAATCGGTCAAGTCTGGCAAGAAGTGGCAAGTCTTGGGCAATCAAGTCATTATGGGTCGCGTCACCTCGCCCAATTTCAATGCAGGGCTTCCGCCAAAAGTGCTCGAAGCAGTTGCCAAAGCACGGCCTCAGACCAAGGCCTTTTTTGAGCTCTCGCAATTTGACGTGCCCTTCAATCTCGATGCGTGGGACGGCTATCCTGCAGCGCGCGAGCGTCTCTATGCCTCTGCCAAGGAAGCTGGCGCGCGCTTGATCGTCTGCACGGGCGATACGCACGCCGCTTGGGCCAATACCCTGAAAGATGCGGCAGGCGAAGTTCGCGGCGTGGAGTTTGGCGGCACCTCGGTGACAAGCCCTAGCATCGCAGACACCTTTGCCAATCTTGGCTTGGAAGGAGCTGCTCTCAACGAGCTAATCACCCGCGCTAACCCGGAAGTGGAGTGGCATGAGGAGACCAAGCGCGGTTATACGTTGGTGAGCATCACGCCAGACAGTGTGCGCGGCGACTTTATGGAATTGGATACGGTGAAGTCCAAGACCTTCTTGGTCACCAAGGCAACCAGTTGGGAAACCTCTTTTGGGCCCAAGCCACAGGGTCTGGTCGCAGTATAGCGCACGCTTATTCTAAGTGAGAGCAAGGACTTGTCAGAGCCTTCAAACAGGCCCTAGATGGGGCCATGAGCTTTGAATCATCACCCCATCCTTTGCCGCGTCGCGCGCCAAAAATTTGGTTTGAGCGGCGCGAGTTTGACGCAATCATGAATCTTTATGGTCGCGGGCAAATGGCGGGCGAATGGCGCGATTATGCCATTGATGATGGCCCGGACGCCGTGATCTTTTCCATTTTCCGCCGCGCGAGTGAGAATCCGCTGTACAGAATCGAAAAGCGTCCAGCTTTAGCGTCCAAGCAAGGACAGTGGAGTGTATTGGGCTCGGCTGGCCAAGTCCTGAAGCGCGGCCATGAATTGGCCGCGACTTTGGATGTATTAGAGCGCAAATTATTGAAAGTGGTGCGCGCTTAATAAGCGCGTGCCTAGCGCTTCCGTCGCGCCGTCCAAGCCATTAGGAAATTGCGGCCATCCGACAAGGTTTGACCTTGAATGATTGAGTTGGCGCGCATTCTTCCTGAATGCCAGTAAGCCCCAGAAAGATCGGCGGTGACGCCAGCAAACACAATCTCATTGCCCTTGATCGTGTAGCGGCCATTTTGGATCTCGCTGCCATAGAAAGTGCCTTTAAACGTGCCAGCGGTCACTTCGGTGACGATGAATTCTGTCTTGCTCGGCTCGGTATTTGGATCGCTATAGAGAGAGACGTCCCATGTACCGACCAAGGCCGATGGCATCGGGGCCACATCGATCTTTTCATCGGTGTCATTGACATTGATGCTGACGCAGCCACCCAGCGCGAGCGCAAGCGAGAGAGCTGCCGCGGCCCCTAATCGATACTTCATGTTGATTTCCCCAGTCGTCAGTCGTCCCAAATCTGTCCTGCCAGAATGCTTTCTGACGGGCCAGTTAAATGCTGGTAAGGTTTAGGAATTGGAGCCTAAATCCGCTTCCAGAAGATGGTTGTGGGGGCGAGGGTGCCTTCGGGCGTCAGTGCATAATCGGGTAAGGGTGGCAGGGGGCTATAGCCAGCCTTCTTGTAAAGATGTTCCGCGGCTGAACCTGTCTGGGTGTCGAGCACCAGGAGGGACTTTCCCGCAAAACGTGCCCGATCTTCGGCCGCTTCCAGTAGACGCATCCCTAGGCCCAATTGGCGGACTTTGGTGTGAACAATCATTTTAGAGACTTCGCCGCGATGGGGCTGGTTTTGCGGCATATCGAGAACGACTTGCACGGTGCCTAAAATGGCTCCGCCAATTTCGGCCACCAACAGGGCCTTGTCGCCCGCTTGAACCACTTTGGACACGCCCTCCCAATAGGTCCTCGCACGGGCTTCATCCAAGGGCTTCAGAAAGCCCAAGGAAGCACCACCTTCAACCGTATCCATCAGGAGGCTGGTCAAATCATCAAGCTCAGGACCCGAAAGGGGGTCGCGCACCGACCGGATCTGCATCAGGAAAAGCCAGTACCCGCCGTAGCAAGCCCGCGCGCGCGAATATCGTTCAAAGTCTGGTCCCAATAATGCTCGCGGTAATGGCCCGCGATCTCCACCGCAGTGGTGAACCACACCTCATCCTTGTGCGACGTGATATAGCTCAACGCCCGCTCAAAGGCTTTAATCCGATGGCTTTGGCTGACGAGATAGGCATGCAGCGGAATACACATAACCGTCCCGCTCTCGCCACCTTCTTCCAGCAATTGGTCGAAATGGCGCATCAGAACATCAGCATAACGCTCCGCACTCATCGCCAGCGCGCCATAGGTGATCACATCATTGACCTCGAGCGAATAGGGCATGCTCATCAGCTTGCCCGTCTTGGTTTTGATCGGTTGGGGTTGATCGTCTTGGAAGAGATCGCACGTGTACCAGAAATCATATTCAGCGATCAGGTCGAGCGTGCGCTCGGTATGGGTCAAAGCAGGGGCTAAATAGCCGCGAATGCGTTGGCCAGTGGCCGCTTGGACGGTGGCGATGGAATCTTCCAAAACCGCGCGCTCTTGGGCCTCATCCATCTCATAGGAATAGCGGGTGTTATAAATGCCATGCGAGAAGAACTCCCACTTACGTTCAACGCAGGCTTCGATAATCTCTGGGCAATGCTGACACATGGCGACATTAAGTGAGATAGAGCCGCGCAACTCATGCCGGTCGAGCATCTCCATCAGCCTTTGATGGCCCACCCGATTGCCCCAGTCGCGCTGCGAATAGCCCACGACATCGGGTGAAGGCTTGGGCCAACCCGGCCGCTTTGGATTAACCGGCGGCATGAACTCATAATATTCGATATTGGGCGCAATCCAGAAGGCTAGCTTCTTCTGCTCGGGCCAGATGATTTTCGGCCGGTTTAGATAGGGCCAGTCGTCGTAAAGATTGGGGTCAGCCTGCATAGACAAAGTTTGCGCGACCTGTGGGGGGAAGGCAAGGGGAAACCAGCCTCCTTTGTTCAGCTATTGAGGTGGAGTAGCCCCTTCAGTCCCTCTGGGACACATCGGCGTATACGCCGATACCCTATAAATTGGGAAGCTCCGCCAAAGGCGGCGAAGGGGGCATCATTCAGGGATGACAGCCAGTCCAACACGCTCCTATACTGCGCCCAGAACAATTTCTTGGGAGACTAAAGCATGCCCCGATCAGGTCAGAATTCGCGCCGTACGGTTTTAGGGGCTTTGGGGGCCAGTGCGGCGGTGCCGTTTCTGCCAAGCGCCAGCCATGCCAAGGGCCAGTCGGGGGCTGATGCCCAATTTGCCAAGATCGCTGCGGACTGGCTCGACCAATCGATGCGGCTAAGTCCTGTTTCGGCGACTTGGACTGGCGATCACCGCTTTGACCATTTGCTGAATGATTATACGCCCAAGGGCCGCGCGGCCTCCTTAAATTTTGCCAAGGCGACATTGGCGCGTGTGAAGGCGCTGGCGAAATCGAGCCTGTCGCGCGCCAATCAAGTTGATCAAGCCATGCTCGCCAATGCGTTAGAGGCGCAAATTTGGACGACCGAGACGTTGGAAGATTGGGCGTGGAACCCGCTGGTTTGGCAAGATGCGGCAGGTAGCGCCCTCTACACCCTTATGGCGCGCGATTTTGCGCCGCTGCCCCAGCGCTTAAACCATGTGACCGCGCGCTTGAAACTATTGCCAGGCTTTTTGGCGACGGCGCGCGCGAACTTGGTACCTGCGCGCGTGCCCACGCCGCATGCTGTGACCTATGCCGCGCAAAATCAGGGTCTCAAGTCCATCATCACCGACATGATTGAGCCCGCAAAGGGCGCGCTGAAAGGGGCTGAGCTGGATGCCCTCAATGCTGCCATTGCTGGGTTTCTAAGTGCCGTCGATACCCATCAAAGCTGGATCGATCAGACGCTGGTGCCTGCTGCCAAGGCAGACTTCCGGGCAGGGGCCGCGCGCTTTGATCGGCAATTGACCTATACGCTGTTGTCGCCTCTCTCGCGGCAAGAGATACGTCGCAGAGCAGAACAAGCCGTCCGCGAGGTGCGGGCCGATATGTATGCCGTTTCCGTCAAGGCCTTGTCGGGTCGGGCCGATGCCCCGCCTTTGCCTGCCGATCCAAGCCCTGAACAGCAACAAAAAGTCATTCGCGCTGCGCTAGACCTTGCCGCCGCAGACCGACCTGCGCGGGATAAATTGGTGGAAGTAGCCACCGAAGCCACCGAAATTGCTCGCAAATTTGTGGCGCAAAAGGATTTGATCACTTTACCCAACGGCCCTGTCCGCATCATCCTGATGCCGGAATTCCAGCGCGGCTTTTCGGTTGCCTATTGCGACAGCCCGGGGCCGCTCGAAAAGCATTTGGACACTTTTTATGCCGTCTCGCCCATTCCTGACGATTGGACGGAAGAACAGGCCATCTCCTTTACCCGCGAATATAATCGCCGCGGCATTCAAGATATTGCCGTGCACGAGGCAATGCCCGGCCATTATGTCCAGATTTTTCACGCCAATTCCTATCCGTCCGTCCTGCGCGCTGTCTTAAGCTCGGGCAGCTTTGTCGAAGGCTGGGCGGTCTATGCTGAGACGGTGATGGTCGAGGAAGGCTTTATGGCCGATGATCCGCTCTATCGCTTGACCCAATTAAAAGTGCTGTTGCGCACCATCACCAATGCCATCATCGACCAAGGCATTCATGTCGACGGCTGGAGCGAAGCCCAAGTCATGACCTTCTTGACCGAAACCGCCTTTCAAGAAGAGCGCGAGGCCGCTGGCAAATGGCGTCGGGCGCAATTATCGGTCACCCAGCTTTCGACCTATTTCGTCGGCTTCTCCGAACATATGGAAGCGCGCGCCGCCGCTAAGGCCAAACAAGGTGCGGCCTTTAAGCTGAAGGCCTATCACGACGGAATACTAGGTTTTGGCTCACCACCTGTGCGCTATGCGCGTGCTTTGTTGCTGGATGAGGCGATTGGGTGAGGGGGCGTTAAAGGTGCTGGAAAATTGTGTCGGAGTTTTTGGTAGGCGTCCGGCTAACTCTGTGGCCTTCACGTGTGCCCTTGGGCTTGCAAGCGTCCTGCTAACCGGATGTGAATTGAGTGCGTCATCGCAGGATTACCGACAACTTCAAGACAGTCTCACGCCAGTACAGGCCCGAGAAACTCTACAGGATAAGGTCCCTCTTGAACAAAGTGTTGCGAAAGCCTGTGGTCTGTCTCAAGTCAGCTTTGTGGGCAGTGATTTACCCATCTCGCCAAGTCCGGACTTTGGCGTGAAAGAATACATCCTGCGATCTATGTTGGTGTATTGCAGAGTTTACCGCACAGACCACGCTAGACGCACATCGGGTACGCTGGCCATATCAATAGATCGTGTGCAGAATGAAGTGCCCCGTTTGTCAAATGTGACAATCAATGTGAGTCTGGATGGTGCTCCCATCCCTCTCGATGTGAGACAAAAGGCGGATGTAAATCCAGAAGACCCGCGAGAACCATTGCCTAAGTTGTTCTTTTATCCAAAAGCCATCGTTAATGCTTTGGGTTCTGGTCAAAGACCTTTAAGGCGCAAGGCGTTTTTTAAACGTATTTGTTCAAAATCATACAAAATCCCAAACGATTCAAACTTTGCGGCTGCATTCAATGGCACTGGCCCAACGGCTGCCCTACCTTTAGCCTTACACCCAAAGTTTTTTGGGATGAACTGTGCAATCCCGGAATGTATGAATTCGATTGGGGGTGGAGCGCGCGCAGAGCGGTACAAAGAGTTTAGCGTTGTTTACATTTTTTCTAGGGCAAATAGTGACCCAGATGGCAGCTACGTCGTCAAGTTTCCGCCAACAAGTTATACTAACGAGACCCCCTATGCAGCACCAGCAATACTAGGAGAGCAGCTCGCCATGTGTAACGCGGAAGATTTGGTTCGATTTGCCATGCTGCAACAAAAGCATTCATCCTTGGCCAGCATCGATTCCCGTGGTCAGCTCGTTTACCAACCATTTTGTGGTTTGGGGTCGGTTCAGCCATGGCTGCCGCAGATACCCATTTACGATGACGTTGAATGCGGCCACGGCGGTTCACGCTGCGAACTCCGGGTTACGCAATCATGGATCAAAGAGAATGGAAATATGATCGCGCTAACGGAAGCTTATATGAGTGACGGACGTGGCGTTCATAATGAGAAATTTGGTCAAAAAGTTAGCTGTGCCAGCCGAATTTCGCAGTCTTTTTGAAGCGCGACTAAACCGCCTTAGCCTAAAGCTAGCAGGACGCTTCGCGCACGCATGCAGGTCTGCGGGATTGCAGTGTCTTTCAGGCAGAGTCCATTCTTAAAGTGACTTTGGAAGTGGGGGGATCGGTGAGGGTGTTAGAAAACTGGTTTTCTACTTCAGCTCGGGATCAGAGTAGTCCTCATACCATCGTCGTAGCTTTAGGGCTTGCGTGCGCGGTGCTAACTGGATGTGACAATCTAAATCCATCAACAGAGTATAGACAGCTACACGCTGCATTGACGCCAACTAAAGCTCGTGAAGTTCTTGGAGACAAAGTTTCGCTCGAAGTCGCAGTTGCGAACGCTTGTTCGTTGAACTCAATAAAATTTTCGGGTGCCGACGTAGAAATCACTGCCGCCAAAGACTTTGGCGTAAAGGAATACATTCTAAGGACACTATTGGTTCAGTGCCGAGTATATGGGCTAGATGAGAAGAGCGCTAAAGCTGGCGACGTCGAGATTGAAATAGACTTCTCGCAGAATTCAAAGCCAAGTGTTGCTAACATCGCCGTTATGGTCGAACTTAATGGGAAGCCGATTGATTTAGAGGTGGAAAGGGTAGGCGATGACCTTCTCTCCGCGCCTCAGTTTTCGATGCTCGCACTTTTTCAGTACCCAAGTAAAATCATTCGCGCGCTTAATCCAAAGATGCGCGACCTAACTAGGTCTGATTTCATTGAGAAAGTATGTGGATCGGAATTCCAAATTCCAACCCAGAGTTGGATATCCGCATTTAGTAGCGATAGCTTCCCAGTCGCTTCGCTAGCACTAAAGCTGAACCCTAACTTATTTGAACCAAACGCTTCGCTTCGCAAGGGCGACCTAGCATTCAGTACGCCAACTACTGAAAGTACAGCGGATTATTTTGTCTCTTACGCCTTCAAAGGTAGAGAAATTGATCCCGGAATAACATACTGGTCAAAGAATGTGTCCAAACCTTCAAATAACCCTGTCCAGCCGAACCCATGTTCTGAAGAAGTAATTGCTGCTTCGATTTCCAAGCAGAAAAATTATCCGATCCTTGCTGGAAATGCCCGGATGAGTGGCGATTTTCTTAAGCCATTTTGTGGTCTGGGCGAAATGGCAATCCTGCTTGTTGATATCCCTCTTTATTCGGAATCTTCCTGTAATTCCGGCAGTCGAAGCTCAGCTGGCCGCGATTGTTATGCGTCCATAACACAATCGTGGTTTAAGGTTGATGGTCAAGTAACTGCGATTGTAAGCGCGCTTCTAAGCAACGGTGTTGAGCGGGGCTTACGCGATTACGACCTTCCCGGTTATCGCTGCTCTAGCAGAATAGCCCAAGCTTTTTGACAAGGATGCTGACCGGCGTAACTTAACGCTGTCTTCCCGGACGGCGATAGCCGCTCCAGGACCTTGTGCCGAACAATCCACCGGGGTCCCCGCTCTCCGCTTTGCTGCGGCGGGGATGACATCAAGTGGTGAAACCCTCACCCCCGACCCGCAAACCAAGCATCAATCTCCGCCACGCCCACCACGTCGGCATATTTGAGCAAGAGGTCGGTCAAATTGGCGAAGTGATAGCTTTCGTGCTTATCGGCCACACATTCTTCCGGCACGATGGTGCGATAGCCGTGGCTGAGGCTGTCCACCGCCGTCGCGCGCACGCAGCCCGATGTAGAGCCGCCAGTGATGATCAGCGTGTCGACTTTGTGCCAGACAAGATAGCTGGCAAGTTGGGTCTCAAAAAAGGCCGATGGCATGCGTTTGGTATAGGTAAGGTCGACATTATGGTCGATCTCACAGCGGGGGTCGAACTGGTGGCGCTCGCTGTCATATTTGATGTTTTGTAGGCTGTCGGGCGTATTGGTCCGTGTGCCCCAAACCCCCGCATCGCCCGCATCGGGCTTATAGGCCACGCGGGTCCAGATAACGGGCATACCCGCAGCCCGCGCCAAAGCGCTGATGCGATTGGTGTGCTCAATCTGGCGCGGATCGGTGACATAGGAAGTATTGGGGAATAAATCTGGCCGCGTATAGGCTTGTTGGAAGTCGATATTGACGATGGCCAGCTTGTCGCCAATGCCAAACTTCGCGCGGTTTGGGTTAGCCTTCACACGGGCGTAGATTTGCCGCGCCGTCAGATCTTCGCTCACCATGGTCGGTTCAAAGGAAAGTGGGGGCTGGGCCATGGAATGCTCCTCAAGATTAAGTCAGACGTTTGTTACTGCGCGGGCAACAGATGGCTGCGGGAAGCCTGCAGCGCTAAAGGTCGCGGCAATGGCCTTGTGGGTATCATAGACCACTTGCCAATAATGATCATTGTGACAGAAGGGCCGGACCAATAGCTTTGGACCTGCATCGGTAAATTCAATGATTTCAACTATCGGCGCGGGCTTGGCCATGACATTGGCAATCCCTGAAACCGACTGACGCAGCATGGCCATGGCATCATCGGGGCTAACACTCGCAGCGAGTTGGACCCGCAAATCTACCGCCCGATAGGGGTTGGCCGAATAATTCTGAATGATGGCAGTGGAGACCGCATTATTGCCAATGATGGTGCGTACGTTCTCCAGCGTATTGATCGCCGTCGCAAACATGCCGATTTCAGTCACGGTACCAGTCACACCTGCTGCCGTAATGAAGTCGCCCACTTTGAAGGGCTTAAACAGGATCAGGAACACCCCTGCTGCGAAATTAGACAAGAGGCCCGACCACGCCGCGCCAACGGCGAGGCCCGCCGCCGCCACTAAGGCCGCCAGGCTGGTTGTCTCAATGCCAAAGACATTGAGGATGGCAATGACCAAAAAGATATTGAGGCCGATGGTGACGATGGAGCCGATCCACGTCTTGATCGTGCGGTCCATCGTATTGTGGAACAGAGCACGCGTGATGGCTTTGCCGATCAACCCGATGACCCATCGGCCAATGAACCAAAGCGCGATCGCACCCACTGCCTTCAAACCGAGATTGACGGCGGTTTCCATGCCCGTCTTGACGAGGGTTGGCAAAATATCGGTTTCAATCTGGGTCATGAGGGGAGGGTCCTAGCCAAATCGCCATCTTGGATGAAATCCTAGACCAATTTCGAGGTTTTGGCTGGAGGGTCAAGCGAGCGCGACAGAGATCTGCCGCGCCCACCTGTCTAGACTATTTCTTGGAGCCGAACAGGCCGCCTAACGCATTCTTGGCCATGTCGGTGATTTCGTTGACGGGATTGCCGTCGCCGTCTTTGTCGAGGCTGGCGACCATGCCCGACAATGGAGTGTCTTTCAGCTTGCCCAGCATGTCGCCAACAAAGGTTTGCGCAGCACCGGTCAATTCGGCAGCCTTCGCGCCGAGCGTGGTGGAGAGGCCAGCTGCCACGCCTTGGACTTGCTCGAGCGGTAGGCCGGTTTTTTCTGCGATGATCTGGGCCGAACCCATGATGTCGCCACCGCTCTCCTTGGCATGGGCCAACAGGTCAGCGGCGAGGCTTTGTGCACGTTCTGCCTCGAGGCCGACTTTATCGCCGAGGGTTTTGAGGAAATCGGCACCGCCGACTTTGGTGAGTAATTCTTGAACATTAAACGACATCTGGCTTCTCCTCAAAGTGAAAGCCCCATTAGTTTACGGGCAAAACCCCTTTAAAGCTATGGCACGACGTCGTTATGACACAGGCTGATACGTGCAATAGTGCCCCTTACTTATGGGCATCCACATAAGCTTTGAGGACTTGCTGCATTTTCTTGATATGCCCCTTGCCGCCACTTTGCGCGACGAAGAAGTCATAGACTTCCGGCTGCAGCCGCAAATGCACCGACTTGCGACCCTGCGGTTCGACAAGGACAGCGTCCGCCCAAAAGTCCGGGCCTAAAGACGGACCAATGGGGGCGTCTTTTCGGGTTCGGGTCTCGCCGCGATCACGCTTTACCCGTGCTTCCTCGAGAGACATGCGCACGATAGAGTTCACGCTCATCCGTTCCACCTTTCCAAGCGCTGATCAGGCGCGTTGAACCACCTCTTTGGGTATGGACAACCACAAAGCAATCATCGTCCACAAGGCCTATTGAGCGCAAACGCAGCTCGCCATCATTGTACCTGCGATCTTCTGCCGACAAGACAATCTTCTCGAAGATCAGCATGGCATCGGCAAAATCAACGCCATGCTTCAGGATATTCACCCTGTTTTTCTCTTCATCCCATTCGAATTCCATCGGCGTAACCGTCAGTGCCGGTCTCTGCGCCAAGATGACGATTTGACCCACGTGTGGCCGCACATTTGGTTACGCTGGCCCTTCAGCATGGCCTTTGGCTGATGGGATACGGACTAAACGCTTTCAGGACTATGCGTACACGATTTGTGTACACAAATCAACTTGAAATTCTACCCCGCGCCGCCCACAGTCAGGCCGCCGATGCGCAGGGTGGGTTGGCCGACGCCGACGGGGACCGATTGGCCGGCTTTGCCGCATGTGCCGACGCCATTGTCTAGGGCCGCATCATTGCCAATCATCGAGATTTTAGTGAGCGAAGTTGGCCCGTCGCCAATCAGGCTGGCACCTTTGACGGGCGCAATAATCTTCCCATTCTCTACCAAATAGGCTTCTGTGCATTGGAAGACGAATTTGCCGGAGGTGATGTCGACGGAACCGCCGCCGAAATTGGTGGCATAAATGCCGCGCTTGAGGCTGGCGACAATCTCTGCCGGGTCCATCGAGCCCGATTCCATGGTCGTATTGGTCATGCGCGGCATGGGGCTGTGGGCATAGCTCTCGCGGCGACCATTGCCGGTGGGCGCAACGCCCATCAGGCGTGCATTCATCCTATCTTGCAGATAGCCAACCAATATGCCGTCCTCGATCAGGACTGTGCGCTGGGTTGGTGTGCCTTCGTCATCAATGGTTAGAGAGCCTCGGCGGTTGGCCAAAGTGCCATCATCAACAACCGTCACGCCGGGCGAGGCGACGCGCTGGCCAATCATGCCAGCAAAGGCCGACGTGCCCTTGCGGTTAAAATCGCCTTCAAGCCCATGGCCGACCGCCTCATGCAGCAAAATGCCGGGCCAACCGGGGCCTAAAACCACATCCATTTCGCCGGCAGGGGCAGGGATGGCATCCAAATTGACCAAAGCGACGCGCAAGGCCTCATCGGCAAGAGCTTTGAGATGACCTTCTTCGATCCATTGCGCATAATCGGCCCGCCCGCCTGCGCCTGCAGAGCCGCTTTCACGTCGACCATCCTTCTCAGCGGTGACTGAGACATTGACGCGTACCAAAGGCCGGGTGTCGGTGCGCACGTCGCCATCGAGGCGCACAATGGCAATTTCCTTGCGGGAAGCGGCCAGCGACACGGAAACTTGAACAACCCGTGAGTCTTTAGCGCGCACATAGGCGTCAATCTCGCTCAAAGTCGCGATTTTGGCCTCAAAACTCGGCGCGGAAAGCGGATCGCTGTCGCTATACAGCTTGGCATTGGTGCGGGCAGGGGCCTCTGCGAGCGTGCCTGAATGGCCGCGTTTTGCAATGCTGGCCGCAGCAGCAGCGCGCTTCAGCGAGGCATTCGACAATTCATTTGCATGCGCATAGCCGGCGGCTTCACCCGCAACTACTCGCAGACCAAATCCTTCGTCAGAATCATAAGAGGCTGATTTTAAACGACCATCATCCCATAAAAAGCTTTCGCCACGGGCGCGCTCTAGGAATAATTCCCCATCATCGGCATGGTGCAGAGCTTCTTTAAGAACCGCTTCTGAGCCAGCCGCCAAGGCTAATTCGGATAGAGGGGCTAGGGTTTGCTCAATCGTCTGCTCAGTCATGGGGGATCCTTCCAACGCCACGTAAGACTTAAGCAGTGTTGGCGGCAATGCAAATGAGGGATACAGCCAGTCCCGCGCGCAGGCAGGGTAGCGCTTTTACCCCAATTCTTGCGTGTTCGGTCGAATTTGCCTGATTTCTGTGTCTAGACGGCGTACCAGGAGCCTGTGCGGACGGCTAGCCTGACGCAGAGGCACCTCAGGGCTTACTGAAAAGCATGGTGTTTCCAATGTGTCGCCCCACTTTCCCCCCGCCGCCTAGGCGTGTTATGGCCTTGTTTGATTAGGGCGACTCTTTGTTGCCCTGCGACAATTTGTACACATCGACGCGCGTGACAAATGGTCTCAGAGAGCTATTTCGGTTCGATGAGGTCACGTCATGTGGTTTGACGTGGTTAAGGGGAGCATCATATGCGTCGTTGGCAATCGGCAGGATTGGCTGGATTGATCACTGCGGCATCGGCCGCCGGGTTTGCTTGGGCAGATCAGCCCGTGGATAAGGGCTATTCACTTCAGGCTCCAGTTACGGAAGTCGCACGGGACATCACTTTCTTTCATGATGCGATCCTGTTGCCGATCATCGTTCTGATCTCGCTGTTTGTTGCGGGTCTGCTGGCTTATTGCATCATCCGCTTCAATAAGCAGGCAAATCCTGTGCCTGCGAAGTTCACGCACAACACCACGATCGAAATCGTGTGGACTTTGATCCCGGTTTTGATCTTGGTTGGTATTTCGGCCTTCTCTTTCCCCTTGTTGTACAAAGAAGACCAAACCCCTGCCAAATACGACATGACGCTGAAAGTCACCGGGCATCAATGGTATTGGAGTTATGAGTACGCCGATGCGGAAGGTGTTGGCTTTGACGCAAACATGTTGCCACAGGACGAGGCGAAAGCCGCTGGCAAGCCATACCTCTTGGGCACAGACAATGCGGTTGTGGTCCCCGTTGGCAAAGTTGTTCGCGTGCAAGTCACCGCTTCTGACGTGATCCACTCATGGGCCATGCCATCGTTTGGCGTGAAAATGGATGCTGTGCCAGGACGTTTGAACGAAGCTTGGTTCCGCGTCGACAAGCCTGGCATCTATTATGGCCAGTGCTCGGAAATTTGCGGCGTGAAGCATGCTTACATGCCAGTCGAAATCAAAGCGGTGCCTCAGGCTGAATTTGATGCATGGATTGCGTCGCAAAAGTCGGCTGATGCTGGCTCGACCAATCCTGCTGCGGCTCAGTTTGCTGCGACCCCAACTTCCTCGGCCGCTTCGGCCCAAGCCAATTAAATCTCAGGGACATACTGAACATGGCAAGCACTGCTGCTCATCTTGAAGCCCCCGCGATGGCGGACTTGAGCGACCGCCCCTCGGTCTTCAATCCCATGCGTTGGCTGTTGTCGACCAACCACAAAGACATTGGCACCATGTATTTGATCTTCGCGATTTTCGCTGGGATCTTTGGTGGTGCGCTGTCCGGTATGATCCGGATGGAATTGATGGAACCCGGCCTGCAATATTTCGGCGTGACCGGCGACCCTACCGCGCAAGGCCCTTGGGGCAATGCACATAATTACAACGTGGTTGTCACCATGCACGGCCTGATCATGATCTTCTTCATGGTTATGCCTGCCATGATCGGCGGCTTTGGTAACTGGTTCGTGCCGCTGCAAATCGGCGCGCCAGACATGGCCTTCCCACGGATGAACAACATCTCCTTCTGGCTGTTGCCATTCTCCTTTGCTTTGGGCGCGCTCTCTATGGTCGTCCCAGGTCAAGGTGCAGACCCTGGCTTCGGCGGTGGTTGGGTTCTCTATCCGCCTTTGTCGACCTCGGGACATAACGGTCCGTCGATGGACTTGTTGATCTTGTCGCTCCACATTGCAGGTATCAGCTCGATCCTCGGCGCGATTAACTTCATCACCACCATCTTTAACATGCGCGCACCTGGCATGACCTTGCACAAGATGCCGCTGTTCGTATGGTCGGTTCTGGTCACCGTTTGGCTGTTGTTGTTGTCCTTGCCTGTTCTGGCTGGTGCCATCACCATGTTGCTGACCGACCGTAACTTTGGCACGGGCTTCTTCGACCCAGCCCAAGGCGGCGACCCCATCATGTACCAGCACTTGTTCTGGTTCTTCGGTCACCCAGAAGTCTACATTCTGATCTTGCCAGGCTTTGGCATCATCAGCCACGTGGTTTCGACCTTCTCGAACAAGCCAGTCTTCGGCTATCTCGCAATGGCTTACGCCATGGTGGCCATCGGCTTCATTGGCTTCATCGTGTGGGCGCACCACATGTACACAGTCGGTATGGACGTTGATTTGAAAGCCTATTTCGTCGCTGCAACTATGATTATCGCGGTGCCAACGGGCATTAAGATCTTCTCGTGGATTGCTACAATGTGGGGCGGCTCGATCGACTTCAAAACTCCGATGCTTTGGGCGATTGGCTTCATCTTCCTGTTCACCGTCGGTGGTGTGACCGGGGTTGTTCTGGCCAATGCTGGCGTGGATACTGTGCTGCACGATACCTATTATGTGGTAGCGCACTTCCATTACGTGCTGTCCTTGGGTGCGGTATTTGCGATCTTTGCAGGCTTCTACTACTGGATCCCGAAGATGAGTGGCCTGAAATACTCTGAATTGCTCGGTAATCTGCACTTCTGGGTGATGTTTGTGGGCGTGAACTTGATCTTCTTCCCGCAACACTTCTTGGGTCTGCAAGGCATGCCACGTCGCTATGTCGACTACCCAGAAGCATTCGCTTACTTCAACCACATCTCGTCGATCGGCTATTTCATCACGATTGGCGGTATGGCGATCTTCTTCATCATGTTACTGGATATGTTCGTGCTGCGTCGTCGTCCTGCGGGTGCAAACCCATGGGGTCCAGCGGCCACCACCTTGGAGTGGACCTTGTCGTCGCCTCCTCCATTCCACCAATTCTCGGAACTTCCAAAGATTGAGGCAAAGGATCATCACTGATCCCGACCTCGGTACTTAACCGGACTTTACACGCTCCCGAAGGTCCTCTTCGGGGGCGTGTTTTGTAGAAAGCCATCATGACCGAAATCCCCGCTCAAAATCTGCCCGGCCAAAATCCCGGTGACATCCAGCCCAAGCGGCGTATTGCCGACTGGAAGGATTATCTCGACTTGATGAAGCCACGCGTGATGTCGCTGGTGATCTTCACGGCGGTGGTCGGCTATGTCTGTGCGCCGGGTGGCCACAACCCGATCCTTGGGGCGTTGGCGATTTTTGCCATCGCGATGGGAGCCGGGGCGGCCGGCGCGCTCAATATGTGGTATGATGCAGATATCGACGGCCTGATGAAGCGTACGCGCATGCGCCCCGTACCGGCGGGCTTGGTCCATAAGGACGAAGCTTTGGCCATGGGCATTGTGATGAGCATTTTGTCGGTGCTGCTGTTGGCTCTCACCGCGAAGGGCTATTTGGCGGCAAGCCTCTTGGCCTTCACCATCTTCTTTTATGCTGTGGTTTATTCCATGTGGCTGAAGCGCTCGACCCCGCAAAACATCGTGATCGGTGGTCTCGCTGGGGCCTTGCCGCCCTTGGTGGCTTGGGCCGCTGCAACCGGCGACATGCCCTTGGACGCGTGGCTGCTGGTTGGCATCATCTTCTTATGGACGCCACCCCATTCTTGGGCCTTGGCCCTCTATAAGGCCGGCGATTATGCCTCGGCCAATGTGCCAATGATGCCGGTGGCAAAGGGCCCAGCTTCGACCCGCCTACAGATTTTCCTCTACTCGATCGCCTTGGTGATTGTTGGTGTCTTGCCGGTTTGGACCGGT
>CALRLV020000017.1:0-17599 GCA_943368895.1 Ferrovibrio terrae | reverse complement strand
CCATCTTCTTGCATCGCACGGTGCGGAGCCAAGTCGATTTTCGCGTCCAGTCGCAAGACTTGCTTGATATCGTCGAGCGTGAGCGTATGCGCGCCCAAACCATGGCAGACGAGGCCGACTTCGCCAATCGGGCCAAGACGGACTTTTTGGCCAATATGAGCCATGAATTGCGTACGCCCCTTAACGGTGTCGTTGGCATTGCCAACACTTTAGCGACAACCAAGCTGGACGTGCAGCAAAAGGAAATGGTTGACCTGATCGACGCATCAGGCAGGACCTTGGCGCGCCTCTTGTCCGACATCCTCGACTTTTCCAAGATTGAAGCCGGCAAAGTTGAGATTGAACGCGCGCCCTTTGATCTGCGCGCCGAACTCGACGCCTCTGCGCTCCTGCTGCAGACCTATGCCGCCGACAAGAAGCTGCAGTTTGACGTTACTTATGGCGAACATGCGCGCGGCTGGTTCTATGGCGACGCCACGCGGATCAAACAGATTGTCGCCAATCTGGTTTCCAACGCAGTCAAGTTCACTGACCAAGGTGAAGTCCATGTCTTCATCACTTGGTCGGAGGCGTCTGAAATCCTCGAGATCAAGGTCGTGGATACCGGGATTGGCTTTGACAAAGAAACTGGGCGACGCCTGTTCCAGCGTTTCATCCAAGCCGACACTTCTATTACCCGTCGCTTTGGGGGCACGGGCCTTGGCTTGGCCATTTGCCGCGGCCTGATTGAGGCCATGGGCGGGGGCATGAATTGGGAGTCTGAGCCCGGCGAAGGCTCCACCTTTATCGTTCGGATCCCACTAGAGCGCGAAGAAGCACCAAGCCTGACCGGCTCAACCGACGCCGCACTCGAGCCCGCTGCGCCGGAGCAAGATGCCCCTTTGCGGATTTTGGCCGCCGAAGATCACCCTACAAACCAAAAAGTGCTGCGTCTGATCTTAGAGCCCTTGGGCGTCGATCTGACCATGTGCGACGATGGCATGGCCGCGCTTAAAGCCTATCAATCCAGCCATTTCGACGTGGTCTTGATGGATATGCAAATGCCTATCATGGACGGACTGACCGCGACCAAAGCCATTCGCGACCACGAAATTGCTCATAACTTGCCGACAACGCCTATTGTGATGGTAACGGCTAACGCCATGCGCCAGCACCGCGATCAAGCGATTGAAGCAGGGGCCAATAGCCATTTGGCCAAGCCGTTTACCCCTGTTTCGCTGATGAATGCGATTGAAGCTGCGCTCGCGGAAGGGGCCGTTGCTGACGGAAACGATGGCGTTACGTCAAAAACGGTCGGAACAGCGACGCCAGCACAACTATCCACAGATGAAAAATTGCTGGGGATGTTCTAGCCTCGTTCTGCGTCGCACAGGTGATTCGCTGCGCGACACCTGAAAGAGTGCGACATGGCTGATGGAAACCTTACCCCGCTCGATCCCGCCCGTGTTCTGCGCACGGCCCCCCATAATTTGGATGCCGAACAAGCCCTGATTGGGGCTATTTTGGTGGATAACCAAGTGACGAGCCGGATTGGCGACATGCTGAAGCCGTCGCACTTTTATGATCCTGTCCATGGACGGATCTATGACACCATCACACGCATGATCCAAAAAGGTTCGCTGGCCGATGGCATCACCTTGCATGCTAAATTCAGCCAAGACGGGGCCTTGAAGGACATTGGCGGCGCAGCCTATTTGGCGACCCTGGTCGATGCGGCAGCAGACCCGGCTGCGGCTGCCGATTATGGCAAGTTGATCTTTGACTTAGCTGTGCGGCGCGATCTGATCCGCATCGGGTCAGAAATGATGGCGGACGCCACCGACCATGAAGATGGCATGGAGGGGGGCGCACGCTTAATCGAGACCGCTGAAAAGAAACTCTATTCACTGGCAGAGACCGGGCAACTCAACCAAGGCTTCAAAAGCTTTGCCGCATCGCTCGCAGCAACCATCGACATCACAGCTGCTGCCTTTAAGCGCGATGGCCAGCTGATTGGGGTTCCAACAGGCCTGAATGAGATCGACCGGATGCTGGGCGGCCTGCATAAGTCGGACTTGCTCATCCTCGCCGGGCGGCCTTCAATGGGTAAAACCGCACTTGCTACCAATATCGCCTTCAATGCCGCCAAACGGTATAAGCGCGAAGCGAAGCCAGATGGGTCGTTTCAGACGGTTGATGGCGGGGTCGTGGCGTTCTACTCGCTGGAAATGTCAGCCGAACAGCTGACCATGCGCTTGCTTGCTGACTATACCGCCATTGGCTCTGACCGGATGCGGCGCGGTGATCTCGATAAGGACGAATATGCCAAGCTACGCGAAGCGGCAATCGATCTCCAAAGCCTGCCACTTTACATTGATGACACAGGCGGTTTGTCGATTTCGGCTTTGGCAGCACGGGCACGGCGGCTGCAGCGCCAGCATGGTCTTGATTTGATCGTGGTCGATTATCTCCAACTCGTGACCACCAGTGGCTCGAAGCGCTCTGAAAATCGCGTCCAAGAGGTGAGTGAGATTACCCAAGGCTTGAAAGCGCTTGCCAAAGAATTGCAGGTGCCGGTCATCGCGCTCTCGCAGTTGTCGCGCCAAGTCGAAAACCGTGAAGATAAACGGCCTCAATTGGCCGACTTGCGGGAATCAGGCTCGATCGAACAAGACGCTGACGTTGTGATGTTCGTGTATCGTCACTCTTATTATCTCGAGCGCCAAGAACCCAAGCCCGGCACAACAGAGCATTTCCAGTGGCAAGAAGAAGTCAGCGAAATGCGAAACGTTGCTGAAGTCATCATTGGTAAGCAGCGCCATGGCCCGATTGGCAAAGTCCGCGTTGGCTTCCAAGCTGAACTGACCAAATTTACCAATCTGGAATCCAGCGGACGATATGAGAGCTTGGATGAGTGAGTCAGTCTCGGGGTTTCAGCGTCATACCCAGTTGAAGGTTGATCTGGGGGCCTTGGCCCGCAATTGGGCTTTCTTTGCCGAAAATGCGCAAGGTGCAGAATGTGCGGCTGTGGTGAAGGCCAATGGCTATGGCCTTGGCTTGGCGGAAGTTGCGCAAAGTCTCGCCGATGCGGGGTGCAAAACCTTCTTCGTCGCTCATGCATTTGAAGGGGAAAAGGCACGCCAAGCCTTGGGTCCAGACCCTGTCATTTATGTTCTCAATGGCGTCATGGCAGACGAAGTCGCAGCCTTTTTGGCTGGCGACCTGCGTCCTGTTCTCAATGACGTCGGGCAAGTGCATTTGTGGGCCGAAGCGGGCCTTGGACAGCCTGCGGCCTTACATATTGACACCGGCATGAACCGGCTGGGTCTGAGCGAAGAAGATATCGACCGCGCGGACGAAGCGATCTTCACCTTAAACCTTGCCCTGATCATGAGCCACTTGGCCTGCGCCTCTGATCCACAGCACCCGAAAAATGGCATGCAACGCGAGGCCTTTGTGTCTCTAGCCGCGCGGTTGCCCCCTGCCCCTTTATCCTTGGCTGCATCGGCCGGCATTTTGCTAGACGGTGATTTCTGCTTTGACCTAGTCCGTCCCGGTATCGGCCTTTATGGCGGCGGCCCGTTCGACCAAGACCCAGTGCCCTTAGAGCCTGTAGCAACATTAGAGGCACCCATTATCCAACTTCGTAGCGTTGGCCCCGGCGACACGATTGGATATGGCGCAACCTGGCAAGCCGACCGCCGCCGCACGATTGCAACGGTCGCTTTAGGTTATGCAGACGGCTTTTTACGCTCTGGTTCTAATCGAGGCTTTGCCATTTTGGGTGGGGCGGTGTGCCCAATCGTCGGGCGGGTCTCGATGGATTTGATCACGTTAGATGTATCGGGCGCGGGATCTGCTGCCAAAGTCGGGGCGATGGCGCAATTCCTCGGTCGTGCAGCCCCACTCGACGCCCAAGCTCAAGCGCTTGATATAATCCCGTACGAAATCCTGACCCGGCTAGGGGATCGCTTTGAGCGCTCTTATCTGGAAGGCTAATTGATAATGGCAAAGGCACAATCAGTGTTCGTCTGCCAATCCTGCGGGGCAGTCCATGCCCGCTGGCAAGGGCGCTGCGAAGCCTGTGGCGCTTGGAACACCATCGTCGAAGAAGCGCGCGAGAGCCCACAAGCCGTCAGCCCCTCGGCGCGCGCGCGCGGCAAAGGCCCTGGCCTTGCGTTTCAAGCCTTAGACGGCGTCGCCCAAGCCCCGCCCCGCCTTGCCACGGGTATAGACGAGTTTGATCGCGTCTGTGGCGGTGGCTTAGTGGAGGCCTCTGCTATTCTGGTCGGCGGCGACCCTGGCATTGGGAAATCGACCTTGCTGCTTCAAGCTGTAGCGGGCGCGGCGTCACGCGGCATCAAGTCGGTTTATGTCTCGGGTGAAGAAGCCATCGCTCAAATCCAAGACCGGGCGCGCCGCATGGGGATTGAGAAGGCGCCCGTGCAACTAGCCGCCGAAACGCGCCTTGAAACCATTATCGAGGCGCTTAAGCACGAAAAGCCACAACTCGCCATCATCGACTCGATCCAAACCGTCTGGACCGAGACATTGACTGCCGCCCCCGGTACTGTCGCACAAGTGCGGGCCTGCGCCCATGAATTGGTGCGCTATGCGAAAAAGGCAGGCACCGCCATTATCCTTGTAGGCCATGTCACCAAGGATGGTCAGATCGCCGGGCCGCGCGTCGTGGAACATTTGGTCGATGCCGTTTTACAGTTTGAGGGCGAGCGCGGCCATCACTTCCGCATCCTGCGCGGCTTGAAAAACCGCTTCGGCCCAACCGACGAAATCGGCGTATTTGAGATGGGCGACGCAGGGCTGCGCGAAGTCACCAATCCCAGTCAGTTGTTTCTGGATAATCGTGGCCATGCGCGTCCAGGTAGCGTGGTTTTTGCTGGTATTGAGGGCACGCGTCCAGTTCTGGTAGAAATCCAAGCCCTCGCCTCGCCCACCGCTTTTGGCGCGCCAAGACGGGCCGTAGTCGGTTGGGACACCACGCGTCTTGCCATGATCCTAGCCGTACTTGAAACCCGCTGTGGCTTGGCCTTTGGCGGACGAGATGTCTATTTGAATGTGGCTGGTGGCCTCAAAATCAGTGAGCCAGCTGCCGACCTCGCGGTTGCTGCGGCCCTTGTCTCTGCGCTCTTTGATCAAGCCTTACCTGAGGATTGCGTTGTGTTTGGCGAGATTGCACTCTCAGGTGATGTGCGCCCTGTTAGCCGGGCTGATGCGCGCCTTAAAGAAGCCGAGAAGTTAGGCTTTACTCAGGCCTTCCTTCCTCGGGCTGCTTCGTCTAACACCACCGCAAGCACTTCAAGCCAAGCCCGCCGACTCGTGGCAGGGCAATCTGGTGTGAAGCATCGTGTGATTGCCACAGCAGCCGACCTTGTGGCGACCATCACAGGTCAGGAATTTCCCGAGACGCCTTAGTCTCTTTTGGAGCACTGTGTATGAACGGATTTGATATCGTCATCCTTGGGATTGTGGCGATTTCAGCTCTTTTAGCCTTTGCTCGCGGCTTCGTCCGCGAGGCCTTATCGATGGCGGCCATGTTCATCGCGATCCTTGCAGTCTTGTGGGGATTTCCAGTATTCCGCGAGCCAATGCGCGGGATTATTGAAACGAGCTGGCTGGCGGATACAGCCACAGTCGGCGGGATATTCATTTTGGTCTATATCGCGGTGCGTGTGATGACTGGGCGCATCCATGAATGGATCCACGATTCTGAACCGCTGGGCATTTTGGACCGCACGGCAGGCTTATTATTCGGCGTCGCGCGCGGCTTTGCCCTTGTCGGCGTTGTCTGTCTCATCGTGACCTCCATTGCGCCTCCCAGCATGTTGCCGAAGTCGTTTCAGGCCGCGAAATTCTATCCGATGGTGATGCTGACCGCTGATGCCTTAAAGCATTTGGCACCACAGGCCGGACAAGCCGCAACCAATATGGCCCGAGGTGCTGCCTCCGCCGGTGAAGACCTAGCTCATTCGCGCAAAGGTGATACAGCAAATGTGCTGGATTCATCCGTAGACGGCGAG
The DNA here is from genome assembly GCA_943368895.1 of Ferrovibrio terrae. Taxonomy (GTDB): domain Bacteria; phylum Pseudomonadota; class Alphaproteobacteria; order Caulobacterales; family Aquidulcibacteraceae; genus Aquidulcibacter. Next base: position 11,582 of record CALRLV020000017.1, on the reverse strand, counting down.
CCCGTAAAGGCCCAAAAGGCCCCCACTTGGACCGTGCGTCCAACCAACACAGTGACCCCTGACCCGGAGAGCGAAAAATGAACCCTCAGTGCTATGGGCAAGACGCGCAAGCCGGTGCGACCGGCGTCGGTGGTGACATTGAAGTTTGGCTGGACCCGCATGAAGATCGCTTGCGCGAAGAGTGCGGCGTCTTTGGTATCGCCCATAATGCTGAAGCAGCAGTTCTAACCGCCCTTGGCCTACATGCGCTGCAGCACCGGGGCCAAGAAGGCTGCGGTATTGTTACTTTCGACGGGGCGCTGTTCCATAACGAGCGCCATATGGGCCTAGTGGGCGACCACTTTACCGGCAATGATTTGATGAAGCGCTTGCCGGGGCAAAATGCTATCGGCCATGTGCGCTATGCGACCCAAGGCGGGACCATCCTGCGCAATATCCAGCCCTTGTTTGCCGACCTTTCCGGCGGCGGGATTGGGGTGGCCCATAATGGCAATTTGACCAATGCACGCAAGCTGCGCGAACAATTGGTTGAAAACGGCGCAATCTTCCAATCGACATCTGACACCGAAGTCATCTTGCAATTGATCGCCCGCTCGCGCGCGCCACGCATGATTGAGCGTTTTGTTGACGCCTTGCATCAAATTGAAGGCGCTTATGCTTTGGTTGCTTTGACCAATAAGAAGCTGATTGGTGCCCGCGATCCATTGGGCATTCGTCCCCTCGTCTTGGGTGATCTCAATGGCTCTCCGGTTTTGGCTTCAGAAACCTGTGCTTTGGACATGATTGGCGCAACCTTTGTGCGCGAAATCGAAAATGGCGAAGTAGTCGTATGTTCTGAAAGCGGCGTCGAAAGCATCAAGCCATTTGGCCAACGTGCGCCACGGCCTTGCGTGTTTGAATTTGTCTATTTCTCGCGACCAGACTCTGTCGTGGACGGCAAGTCCGTTTATGACGTCCGCAAACGCATGGGCATGCGCTTAGCTCAAGAAACCAAGATTGAGGCCGATGTCGTGGTCCCCGTCCCAGATTCAGGCGTGCCTGCTGCTTTGGGCTATTCAGAAGCGTCGGGCATTCCCTACGAGCTTGGCATCATTCGCAACCATTATGTTGGCCGGACCTTCATTGAGCCGACCCAGCAAATCCGGACGCTTGGCGTGCGGCGCAAGCATTCTGCAAACCGGGGTGTCTTAGAGGGCAAAAGGGTTGTGCTGGTGGACGATTCCATCGTGCGCGGCACCACTTCCCGTAAGATTGTGCAAATGGTGCGCGATGCCGGCGCGAAAGAAGTGCATTTGCGCTCGGCCTCCCCTGCCATCCAGTGGCCAGACTTCTATGGTATCGATATGCCCGACCGCGACCAATTGATTGCTGGCCATAAGAGTGTGGCTGAGATGGCGGAAATTCTAGGCGTGGATTCGTTAGGCTTCCTGTCAGTTGACGGGCTCTATTGGGCTTTGGGCGAGGCTACCCGCAACCCGCATGCACCGCGCTATTCTGACCATTGTTTCACCGGCGATTATCCAACCCGACTGGTCGACTTTGACCGTTCGCAATCGGATAAGGATCATCAATTGTCCTTCTTGGTTGAAGCCTAAGACCCCCACACAGCGAGAAAATTCATGACCGATACGAAAGTCGTCCTTGTAACCGGGGCAAGCCGGGGCATAGGCCGCGCGGCAGCCATTGCGTGCGCACGCGCGGGTATGCAAGTTATTGCGACGGGCCGGGCGCAAAAGGCGCTTGAAGACTTAGACGATGAGATTCGCAAAGTCGGCGGTCTGCCTGCCACCATTGTGCCGATGGATATGACAGACTTTGATGCAATTGATCGCTTAGGCGGAGCCCTATTCCAGCGCTATGGCCGCTTGGACGGGATGATCCATGCCGCGGCCCATCTGGGCGAACTAACCCCTGTCGCCCACGCCACCCCTCGCATGGGAGAGCAAATGATCGCAACCAATCTGACGGCCAGCTGGCGCTTGATCCGTTCGATGGAACCTTTGTTGATCCAGTCCCCTGCCGCCCGCGTGATCTTCTTTACCTCGGGCGTCGCCCATCACCCCCGCGCGCATTGGGGGCTTTATGCGGCTACCAAGGCGGGCGTGGAAGCGCTTGCTAAATGCTGGGCCGATGAGATTGAGTTTAAAAAAGTGGTTGTTACCGTCCTCAATCCGGGTGGCGTTGCAACCATGATGCGCAAGAACGCGTTTCCGGGTGAAGATCAAACCACTTTGCCCCAGCCCGAACATCTGTCCAGCATGATTTTGGAACTGATGAGCGAAAGCCATACCCAAACGGGCACCACGGTGCATTTCCGCGAGACCGAGCATTTTAAAGCTTGGCAAGAGGCGCATCCACAAAAGGTCTAAGCTTAGCGTGGGCTGGGCTGGCCCATCATCCCCCGCCACGTCCCGGCGCAGGTCCCGCCATAGCGGGCGCGCCGCTTGGCGTTAAAGGTCACGAGTGCCACCAGATATTTCAAGCCATTGATCAGAAGGATGGAGGCGGGCTTATAGGCCAAGCCATATTTGCGTGAGACATAGGCACGCGACCAAGCTTGACAGGCGCGCATCAAAAAGGCGGTTTTGAGATTGGGTGTGCTGGACTTGCCGCGCAAATGAGAAACCACAGCTTCATGCACATAGAGGATTGGATAGCCCTGATCGACGACGCGGCGGCACAAATCATCATCTTCGAAAAACAAAAAGATATCCGGGTCAAATCCGCCCAAAGCTAGGAAGAGATCCCGGCGCATCAGCATGCAGGCCCCAGACAAGGCCGGCACGCAAGCATCCCCGCTTGGCACCGTCTTGCCGCTGGCTTTACTCTTCAAATAGGTGGAGAGGATGGACCTCGGCTGGAAGAAGTGCGAGCCGTCCTCTTCATAGATTCTGGGGCCAAATAGACCTGCCTGTGGATAGCTTTCCACGGCTTCTAGAAATCGCTCGATCGCTTCTGGCTGGACTACGGCATCTGGGTTGATGAACAGCAGCCAGTCTGTTTGGGCCGCCGCCGCGCCTCGATTATTGGCGACGCCAAAGCCCAGATTGGTTTCACATGCGAGGACTATTGCACCCTTTTCGCGCGCGATTATCTGGGTTTGATCGCGGCTCGCATTATCGACGACCAAGATTGCCACGCCCTGCGACTTGAGGGCTTCAACACAGGGCCCAATTACGGCCTGGCTGTTATAGGTGACAATAATGGCTGTCACGCTGGTAGGCGTCGGCCTCATCGCACAAACTCTTTGGATGGGTGAAAGCCCATGATCTTGATCCCGTTTCCGAGACAGGACTAAAGCTTGATTTTGCCGAAACTTAAAGGACTAGCGCGTCTTTTTGTTGGCGCGCGACGCATTCTTGCCCAGCTTCTTGCCACCCGTTGGGATACGGGCCTTTGGGGCAAAATTCGCACTTTTGGGCTTAGCTGGCTTTGGTTTTTCCGCCGCCTTTGGCGCACGATCAGAAGACTGAGCATGTTTGGCGGCAGCCTCGCGATTCTTACGCGACAAATTGGGTCGCCCACTCTCATCGCCCGCATAGGGGTTCTTGGGCGCGCGCACCATGAAGCGGATCGGCACGGCTGGCATATCAAAAGCTTTGCGAATGCCATTAACCAGATAGCGCACATAGGTATCAGGCAATTGCGCCGCACGACTGGCGAGCAAAACAAAGGTAGGTGGACGGGCCTTGATCTGGGCAATATAGCGCGGCTTAACCCGGCGCCCGTCAACGGAAGGCGGTGGCTGTTTGGTCACCACTTCTTTGAGCCAATCGTTGAGATCGCGCGTCTTAACCCGGGCATTCCAGTCTTCATGCACATCCAGCACCGCCGGCATCAATTTATCGAGGCCACGACCGGACAAGGACGAAATTGGCACCAGTGGCGCACCACGCGTCTGCGGCAGGACTTTATCGGCGCGCTCTTGCAAGACGGCCAAGCGGGCTTGGGTATCTTCCACCCGGTCCCATTTTGCCAGCACATAGACAAGGCCACGACCTTCGCGCGCGACCAGATCGGCGATTTGCAAATCCTGCTTTTCGAAAGCCTCGTCGGAATCCATCACCAGCAAGCAGATTTCGGCAAAGCGAATAGCGCGCAAGGTATCGGCAACCGATAGCGTCTCTAGCTTTTCTTGAACCTTGGCTTTGCGGCGCATCCCAGCCGTATCGACTAAACGCACAGGCCGTCCGTCCCACACCCAATCCACCCCAATTGAATCGCGGGTGATACCAGCTTCAGGGCCCGTCAACAGGCGCTCTTCACCGATTAGGGCATTGACCAGCGTCGACTTGCCCGCATTGGGACGACCAATGACGGCGATGCGCAGCGGTAGATTATTCTCGCTGGCGGCAATGTCGGTAAAGCCTAGCCCCTCAAGGTCGTCATCATCTTCGACAAATTCGCCCGTTTGCGGGGCCTCATCCTCGGCCTCTTCTTCTTCGTCAAATTCGTCCGCGACCACTGGCGCTGCAGCCCGATCGCCCATTAATGCGAGGATCGCGGAATAGAGATCGGACATCCCTTCGCCGTGCTCACCCGAAATTGGGATGGGTTCGCCAAGTCCCAGACCATAGGCTTCGATTACACCGGCGTCAGCCAGCTTGCCCTCCGCCTTATTGGCCGCCAGTATCACAGGCTTGCCAGAGCGGCGCAAAATATCGGCAAAGACCTCATCGATTGGCGTGATCCCTGCCCGTGCATCGATCAGGAACAGGCACAAGTCAGACTCATGAATGCCCGCCTCAGTCTGAAGGCGCATGCGCGCTTCCAGGCTTTCATCAGCCGCAGTCTCAAAGCCTGCCGTATCGATCAGCGTTAAGTCGAGATCGCCCAACCGACCACTGGCTTCGCGACGATCACGGGTGACGCCGGGTGTGTCATCGACGATAGCAAGCTTGCGCCCTGCCAAACGATTGAACAGGGTGGACTTACCAACATTGGGTCGACCAACGACCGCGATTTTGAGAGGTGCGGCCACGACCTATCGGACAGCCACAACAACGCCGTCATGGGTGTAGAAATACAATGTCCCATTGGCGATAGCGGGCGGCACGAAAATGGGGGCCTTAGCATCCCGAGTGAACAGGGTCGTGCCATCTTCGGGCTTCACCACTTCGATCTTACCCAAGGAAGAAGCCAGCACCAGACGCCCGCCGACCATAACAGGGCCAGTCCAAGAAATCAGATTCTTTTTCTTTTTCTCGTTGCGATAGCTGGGCAATTGGCGGGTCCATTTGATCCCACCCGTCTTAGCGTCCATGGCGACTAACTCACCAGTGGTGGAGACGACATAGACAAAGTCCCCTGCCACCCAAGGCGTTTGGATCGAGGCGATTGGCTTTTCCCAAACCCGTGTGCCCGTCCGCAATTCGATGGCCGCAAACGTGCCCGACTGGCTGGCAGCAAACACAATACCGCCTGCCACAACTGGACGGCCTGCAATGTCGTTGATGGTGGAGAGCGAGTTGGAAGAGCCCGCACGGGTCAAAGCTTCTGACCAAAGCCTGCGACCATTGGCGGACAGATAAGCAATCACTTCACCCGAGGCAAAGGGGGCAACCAAGGTTTCGCCTACGAGCGCTGGGCTTGGGCTGGAGAGCATGCGGGCAGGCTCAGCAATCGCCGATTGGGTCCATTGAATGCGGCCAGTGGCTGCTTCAACGGCAAACAATTCGCTGTCATTGCTGGTTACAAATACCCGGCCACCCCCCGCCAAGGGCGAGGCATGAATGGGTGAACCTGCATCAATGCGCCAAGCCTCTTGTCCGTTATCGGCATTGAGGGCGACAAGATTACCAAAACCGGTTGCTGCATAAACCCGGCCATCGCCAAAGGCGATACCGCCGCCAATGGCGGTGCTTTCATCGCGATTAAAAAACCGACCGCGTGCCTTGGCGGTTGGCACCAATGACTTGCGCCAAATCTCGCGGCCATTTGCCTGATCCACCGCATGAACGGTGCTCTTGGAATCGAAGACAAAAAGCTTGCCGTCGGCGACAATCGGGGTGGCAGTGATAGCACCGCGCGCACCAGCACCTTGACCAATCTTCTTGCGCCAAACAATCGCCAGAGGGCCAGAGCCCGCCACGTTTTGGGGGGCGTTGCTGGCCACGCCACCGGCATTCGGCCAAGACGTTAAGTCTTGCGCCTCTGGCACAATGACAGCTACGCTCTCAAGGGCGGGGTCCTTGGTGAGTTGTTCTTCAAGGCCCAAAACCGAAATGCGCTCTTTATCTTCGGCAATCGCATTCTTTGCCCGATCCCCGCCAAAGGGCCACAGGCTCGAGGCACGATCTTGTAAAGAGGCACAGCCCGACACTAAGACCAAAGCGCTGGTCGTGGCGAGGCCAAGCGAACGCAGTCGGCGCGACATAAAGGTCATAGACCATCTCCAGACTTTGGCTGTTCAGCAGGCGCAGGTGCAGCCGGTTCAGCTGCGGGTGCCGTACGGTTCTTTTCAATCTCTTTGATTTGGCGCTGTTGGGCCTCAGTGATTGCCTTTTGACGGGCCATGCTGGCCTGACGTTCACGCTCAATCTGGGCCAAGACCTCAGGAGAAACAGCCCCGCCGGCCTGTTGCCCAGCTGGCAAAGGTGTTTCGATCACGCGCACATTCGGCGGAAGCTTTGTGCCCGGTGGCAGTTTAACGCCGGGGGGCAAACGCACGATCCGGGGATTTTCAGGGGTGCCTTCGCCTTGTGCTTGGCCTTGTGCGGCTTGAGCTTGCGCTTGAGCGGCCTGCATTTGCGCCATCTGCTCAGGCGTCATGCCACCTTGGCCTTGCCCGGCTTGTTCTGGGATAACCATTGGGATCTTGGACGAAGTGGCCGCTGCATCAATCACAGCCAGCGCTTGGCCAGCCCGGGCGCGTACGCCTTGCGGTGCTAAAGGATCCATCTGCAACAAGGCGTAGCTGGAACGTGCAGCCGCAGCATCACCAGAAGACCAAGCAATGGCCGCCGCCAATTCACGCGCCAAAGGCGCAAACGCGCCCTTACGGTCGATAATCGGCTTCAAGCGTGCATTCAGCTGATCCTTAGTTTCGCTGTCAGCGGCGATATAAGCTGCCCGCAAGCGCGCCAGATCGGCCAAATCCACATCTTTGATCTTCTTGGCAGCTTCCTCATAAGCCACCCTGGCTTCGGCGGACTTTGACTGCTCTTGCAATACGGCCGCGCGTTGCAACATGGCCTGGGCTGCATAACCGGCTGGAGCGGTCTTCGCCAGATCCGCAAGGCTTGCGGCACCACCATTGAGGTCGCCCGCTTGCAGCTTTGCCATAGCCGCATCATAGGCGACACCGGCCTTATCAATGGTCTTTGCCTGCTCGCTCTGCCAGAATTGCCAGCCCGCACTGCCCGCAAGCCCTAAAACAATGGCCCCAATCACAAAGGGCGCTGCCCGCTTTGCGAGATTTTCCGCGGTCTCTTTGCGCAGCTCTTCTTCGGCTTCGCGAAATAAATCAGACACGCTCACTTCTCCATCGATTCTAAAGGCGTCTCATAGGTGAGACTTCGTAAGTTAACCTGTTGACGCTAAAGGTGGTGGTCACACAGGGCAAGGTTTGGGCTCGCGCGAAACTGCGACGATTTGAGGGCAAAAGCACTTAAGGCGCGCGTTTTAGCACATAGGTCTCCGCTTCGGCAGGAAATGTCCGCTCCCGCACGTCTTGTGCATAATGGGCCGCAGCCTGATCAATGACATTTCCAAGATCAGCATAACGGCGCACAAATTTCGGTGTCCAAGGGAACATGCCCAACATATCATCGGTCACGAGGATCTGCCCGTCGCATTTGGCAGAAGCCCCAATGCCAATGGTCGGTGCCCGAACGAGCGAGCTGACTTCGGCTGCGATATCTTCGGCAACCCCTTCAACCACAATGGCAAAAGCCCCTGCCCGGTCAGCCGCTAAGGCCTCGCGCAGCACACGGTCGCGTTCTGCCTTTGTGCGGCCCTTGGCGCGAAAGCCACCGTCCACATTCATCGCCTGCGGGCGCAAACCGACATGTCCCATGACCGGGATGCCACGATCGACCAAGAAGGCAATCGTGTCGGCAATACCTTCGCCGCTTTCAACCTTTACGGCTTGGCAGCCGGTTTCCATCATGACACGGCTGGCAGAGCGCCAGGCCACTTCATGGCTTTCCTCATAGGAGCCAAAGGGCAAATCGACGACGACCAAAGCCTGATTAGAGCCGCGCATCACAGCGCGGCCATGCAGGATCATCATATCCAGCGTCACGCCAACGGTGGAGGAAAGGCCATGGACAACCATGCCCAAACTATCGCCCACCAATAATACATCGGCATGGGGGTCGAGTAGGCGCGCCATCGGGGCCGTGTAAGCCGTCAAACAAACAACAGGGGCCTTACCCTTGCTGGCTGCAATGTCGCGCACAGTCTTGCGTTTGGTGGTTTCGGTTTGAGCACTCATGGCTGCGTCTCTACACCGTGGCGGGCGCAGGCTAAAGGCCCTGCGCCTAATCTGCTGCATTTGTCATGAAAGCGAGCCGGCGTGTCCTGCTGGCAAACTAGATATGGATCACGCGTCCATAAGCGTCCAACACCGCCTCATGCATCATTTCTGAGAGAGTTGGGTGCGGGAAGACGGTTTCCATCAATTGGGCTTCCGTGGTCTCCAAAGTCATGGCGATGCCATAGCCTTGGATCAGTTCGGTCACTTCGGTGCCGACCATATGGGCCCCTAAAAGCTCACCGGTTTTCTTATCAAACACAGTTTTGACCATACCTTCAGGCTCTCCCAGTGCGATGGCCTTACCATTGCCGCTGAAGGGGAATTTACCGACGCGGACGTCATAGCCCGCAGCCTTGGCTTTTTCTTCCGTCAAGCCAATGCTGGCGACTTGCGGGTTGGAGTAGGTACAACCTGGGATGCGCGCCACATTAAGCGCATGGGGGTGCAGGCCCGCAATCGCTTCAACGCACGACACGCCTTCATGGCTGGCCTTGTGCGCTAGCCAAGGTGCCCCCGTCAGGTCGCCAATCGCATAGAGACCTTTGACGTTCGTGCGGCCCATGGCATCTGTCACCACATGAGTACGATCGATGGTAACGCCGAGCTCCTCCAAGCCTAAATTCTCAACATTGCCGACAATGCCCACAGCCAAAATAGCGCGATCGGCTTCGATGGTTTCGGTCTTACCGCCGCTTTCGATGGTGGCCGTTACGGTGGCGCTACCAGCCTTCAGCCCCTTTACCGAAGCGCCAGTTATCAGCCGGATACCGCGCTTTTGGAAGGCCTTGGCGGCAAAGCCTGAAATCTCCGCATCTTCAACCGGCAGAATTCGGTCGAGCGCTTCCACGACGGTGACTTCTGAGCCGAGCGAGCGGAAAAAGCTGGCAAACTCAATCCCGATGGCACCCGAGCCAATGACCAGCAAGCGCTTTGGCATGGTGTCAGGCACCAAAGCTTCGCGATAGGTCCAGATCAGCTTCCCATCTGGCACGAGGCCTGCAGCAGGAATCGTGCGTGCGCGGGCCCCTGTCGCCAGAATGACATGCTTGGCTTGAAGGGTTCGGGTGCCGCCAGCGGCGAGGTCAATCGTGACGCCCGGAGCTTCTGTGCCTTTGGTAAGGCGTGCCGTGCCGGCGATCACTTCGATCTTATTCTTCTTCATCAAATAGGTGACGCCACCCGACAATTGCTTGGCGACCTTGCGCGAGCGGTCCACAATCTTCGACAAATCAAAGCTCGCACCCGTCACAGACAGGCCATAGGCTTCCGCGTGCTTGATGTTCTCATACACATCAGCAGAGCGCAAAAGGGCTTTGGTGGGAATACAGCCCCAATTCAGGCAAATACCGCCTAAATTCTCGCGTTCTACAATGGCGGTCTTAAAACCCAATTGGGTAGCCCGAATAGCGGCCACATAGCCCCCAGGACCTGATCCAATTACGACGACATCCACAGTATCACTGGCCATCCAAAACTCCTGATCTCAGATCACTCTTTAGCCTGCTTTCGGTCCTGCTTGGAAGGCCTTGAGCTACCCGATACCGAATGCCCCCTTTACGCCATCGACGATGAACTGCGCGGCCAAGGCCGCCAGAATAATGCCGAAAATGCGGGTAATCATAGCGGCAACGGTCGCGCCCATGATTTTGGTGAGTGGGCCTGCTAACAAAAACCCTAAGAGGCACAAAACCAAATTTGCCCCAGCCCCGGCTAAAACCATGCTCTGTTCTGCCAAATCTTTTGACTGTGCAAACAACAACATGATGGAGGCAATGGCACCGGGACCTGAAATCAGTGGGATGGCCAGCGGGAATACCGACACATCCTCAAACCGCTCTGGATGTTTTTGGGCTTCGGCCAAAACTTTTTCGTTGCGCTCTTCGCGCCGCTCAGTACGCTTTTCAAACAGCATGTCGACGGCGATTAAGAACAACAGCACACCGCCCGCAAGGCGAAAGGCATCCAGCGAGACATGCAGCTTGCCGAGCAGCCATTGGCCGCCAAAGGCAAAACCGACCAATACGATTGTCGCCACGCCGACCGACTTAAACGCCATCTTATTCTGCCACGCCCGCGAAGTATGCTGGGTTAAGGTGGCAAACATGGGGGCAACCCCTGGCGGGTCGATCACCACAAAGAATGTGACAAAGGCGGCGAGAAACAGTTCGAGCATGGAGGACCTCTAACCCGCTTTGGGGTTGGGGTCATCCTCTAGCAAACAGTTACTTCACTTATGCTTTAGCGACGTGGGTCATCATAGTCGCGGCGGCGTGGCCGCACGTCTGGCAATCGCGAAATCGGCCCACGCCGGTCGATCAAGACCGCCCGTTCATAGCTGTCTTGCTCATGCCCCAAAAAGCGGGCCGCAGGCTTTTTTTGCCCGCGGCCGCTAGGCCCCCCAAACCCAAACCAACCCATATCCGGAATCTCCGCTCCGATTGTTTTTATGGGGTTAGCTTAGTCGAGATTGGTTAATTCGGCCCCAGAGATCGTGGTTAAATAAATGTTGCAAAACAACACTTGACCCAAGTCCTGATCTGAGTGTCATATTGCCCAAGAATACAGTGAGGCGTTCCAAGTATTCATGCCCTTGGGAGGAGTTTGTAATATGTCAAAGTTCGAGACTTATGAAGCCAAAGATGGTTTTCGTTGGCGCTTTAAAGCTACCAATGGGAATATTCTGGCCGATTCAAGCGAAGGCTATTCATCGAAGGCATCGCGGGACAATGGCATTGAACTCTGCCGCAAGGGTGAGCTGAAGTATGAGGTCTTTGAATCCAAGGGCCAATATTACTGGCGTGCCAAGTCAAAGAACGGCAATATCATCGCGGATGGCAATGAAGGCTATAAAGCCAAGGCAAGCTGTGAGAACGGCATGGAATCCTTCCAACGCCAAGCCCCAGACGCACCCGTCGTAGAAGTCGAATAGCCGATCAAGCAGCGTAAGGCAGGCCCAACCTGCCTTACAACATCAGACCGATGGGCTCTTCAATCAGGCTCTTAAAGGCTGCAAGCCAAGCCGAGCCAATCGCGCCATCAACGACACGGTGATCACAGGTCAGCGTCACGCTCATCACTGTGGCAATGGCCAGCGCGCCATTCT
>CALRLV020000016.1:0-18087 GCA_943368895.1 Ferrovibrio terrae | reverse complement strand
AAGTGCCTCATCAATGGCAGCGGCAACGCCGTCCATGCTGGCCATCCCGTCCACTTCGCGCAACAGACCACGGTCGCCATAGAAAGGCAAAAGCGGTGCAGTTTGGGTGTTGTAGGCGGCCAAGCGCTTGACGAAGGTTTCCGGATTATCGTCTGAGCGGCCTTGGTCTTCAAAGCGCTTGGTGATGCGGGCCAAAAGCTCATTATCATCGACAACCAAACGGATCACCAAATCGATGCGCTGACCGCGCGAGGCCAAGAGGCCATCCAAAGCGACAGCTTGAGCGGTCGTGCGAGGGAAGCCGTCATAGATGAAGCCAGCGACACCAGGATTCTGTGTGATCTGATCGTCGATCAGCTCAATGACGATCTCATCTGAAACCAAGGAACCCGAATCCATCACGGCAGCGACACGTTGGCCAAGCTCGGATCCAGAAGCACGGGCAGCGCGCAACATGTCCCCGGTTGAGAGTTGGACAAAGCCCCGCCCCTCTACCAAGCGCTTAGCCTGTGTGCCCTTACCTGCCCCAGGGGGGCCGAACATGATCAAATTCATCATCTTAGTTTCCCCCTTGAGAGCCGCGCCTGAACTTTAGAACTTAGCGTCCCCGTCCCTTTAGCTTCGACTTCTTGATCATGCCCTCATACTGGTGTGCCAGCATATGGGATTGGATTTGCGCCACCGTATCAATTGTCACCGAGACGACAATCAGCAAAGACGTCCCACCTAGATAAAATTGCATGCCAAATTGCGAGCTGACCACTTCAGGGACAAGGCAGACAATCACCAGATAAACAGCACCGATCAAAGTCAGGCGGCTCATCACCATGTCCAGATAATCAGCGGTCTTCGCGCCAGGGCGAATGCCCGGCAAAAAGCCACCTTGCTTACGCAAATTGTCTGCCGTCTCCTCAGTGTTGAACACAACTGACGTATAGAAGAAGCTGAAGAACATGATCAGCAAGCCAAACAGCAGGATAAACAAGGGCTGCCCGTGCGACAGAAGGCCCGCTGTGGTTCTGATCCCCTCTTGCAAGATGACCTGCCAATCGGGCGCGCTATCAGGCAATTGCCCACTGGCCAAGAAGCCTGCAGCCGTCGCTGGCAACAATAAGAGCGAGGAGGCAAAGATGGGTGGGATCACGCCAGCAGTATTGATTTTGAGCGGCAAGAAGGATTGCTCACCCGTCGTCATTTTGTTGCCGACTTGGCGCTTAGGATATTGCACCACAATGCGGCGCTGCGAGCGCTCAACAAACACGATCAATATGATTGCGACGGTCAGGATGATCACAAGGGCCAGAATGGCGAAGCCTGAGATCGAGCCTTCTTGCGCCAACGTCAAAGCACGAAAGATCGTCTTAGGCACTTCTGCGACAATACCAGCAAAAATGATCAAGGAGACGCCATTGCCGATGCCGCGTGCGGTGATTTGCTCACCGATCCACATCAGCAACAAGGTGCCGCCGGTCAAGGTAATGACGGTCGAAGCGATAAACATCGGGCCAGGGTCAATCACAACGCCAGGCGAGCTGGCCAAACCGTTGGCAATCGTCAAAGATTGGGCGACGGCCAATACAACGGTCAGATAGCGCGTGTATTGATTAAGTTGGGCGCGCCCCGATTCACCTTCCTTTTTCAGCTGCTCTAATCGACCTGGGAAGGACGAGAGCAATTGGATGATGATGGAGGCCGAAATATAGGGCATCACGTTAAGGGCAAAGACCGCCAATCGTTCCACCGCACCACCGGAGAACATATTCGCCATGCCCAAAATACCCTGCTGCGCTTGCGAGAAGGCGCGGGAAAAGGCTTCGATATCAATGCCCGGGATCGGGATGAAGGTCCCGAGGCGGTAACAGATCAAAGCGATCACGGTGAAAATGATCCGCGCGTGCAGATCTTTGGCCTTCGCAAACGACGCGAAGTTCAAATTACGGGCAAGTTGCTCGGCTGCTGAAGCCATGGAACGTGGTGCCTTCCAAAATTGAAAAGCGCGCCTAAGCGGATGTCCGCCTGGCGCGCCAAAAAGAGGTGCGCAACCCCCATATCGGGGATTGCGCATCAGACCTCAAGGGCTCAGGCTGCTTGCTTCTCAGCTTTGGCCTTGCCGGTTAGGGTGATTTTGCCACCAGCGGCTTCAATTGCTGCGATTGCAGCTGCCGAAGCGCCAGTCACGATGAGTTCAACTTTACCGCCGATCTCACCCTTGTTCAGGATCCGGACGCCATCGCGAACGCGACGAACCAAACCAGAAGCAACCAAAGCAGCTTCATCGATTGGCTTGCCTGCATCCAAACGGCCAGCTGCGATCGCTTTGGCCAGAAGGCCCAAGTTCACCCAAGCATGATCCTTGGTGCAGCGGGCGTTAAAGCCACGCTTTGGCACGCGCATGTGGATTGGCATTTGACCGCCTTCGAAGCCATTGATCGAAACGCCGCGACGCGACTTTTGACCTTTGACACCGCGACCGGAGGTCTTGCCTTTACCCGAACCAACACCGCGACCAACCCGCATGCGGGCTTTGGTTGCGCCTTCGTTGTCGGACAATTCATTCAGTTTCATGGTGTTCCTAAAGCACGCTTACGCGCGCTCCTCCACGACTTGAACCAAATGCGCAACCTTGGCGATCATCCCACGGATAGCGGGGGTATCTTCAAGTTCACGAACCCGATTCAGTTTGTTCAGGCCAAGTCCGACCAGGGTTTCCCGCTGGTCGAAACGACGACGAATGGGCGAACCCGTTTGTTTAACAACAACAACAGCCACGATTAGCCCTCCGAGCCTTCGACGCCGCTGGCACCGTCTTTACGACGAACCAGAACGTCAGCGACCTTCAAGTTGCGCTTGTTGGCGACCTGACGGGGCGAAATCTGCTCGCCCAATGCGTCAAATGTTGCGCGCACCATGTTGTAAGGATTGGACGAACCCAAGGACTTGGAAACCACGTCCTTAATGCCCAACACTTCAAACACAGCCCGCATTGGACCACCTGCGATCAAGCCGGTCCCTGGAGGGGCCGAGCGGACGATCACTTTACCAGCACCCCAACGCCCAGCGGCATTGTGATGCAAGGTGCGGCCTTCGCGCAGCGGGATACGCTGCATGCGGCGTTTTGCTTCTTCGGTTGCCTTACGGATTGCTTCAGGAACTTCGCGGGCTTTGCCCTTGCCGAACCCTGCACGACCCTTTTCGTCACCGACGACGACCAGAGCGGCAAAACCAAAGTTCTTACCACCCTTCACAACCTTCGCGACGCGGTTAATCGCGACGAGACGGTCCACGAATTCGCTATCGCGCTCTTCGTTCTTTTGTTCACGTTCCGGCCTGCGAGCCATCAGATCTACTCCTTAGAACTCAAGGCCGGCTTCACGCGCGGCGTCGGCGAGCGCTTTGACGCGCCCATGATACAAATAACCACCACGGTCGAAAACCACTTGCTTCACGCCCTTTTCAATGGCGCGCTCTGCCAGCAATTTACCGACTGCAACTGCGTCGTCCAGCTTCGCGCCTTCAGCAGCACGCAAGGCTGCCTCCAAAGACGAAGCCGAAACCAGCGTAACCCCTTTGGAGTCGTCGATGATTTGTGCGGAAATATTTTTGGACGAGCGATGAACCGAAAGCCGCAAACGGCCGTTGGCCAAAGCCCGAAGACGGGAGCGCGTGCGAAGCGTGCGCTTGGTCTTTAATGCTAATGAAGATGGCATTATTTCTTCTTGCCTTCCTTGCGACGGACGGTTTCGCCGGCATAACGGACACCTTTGCCCTTATAGGGCTCGGGCGGACGATACTTGCGAATTTCCGAGCAAATTTGACCCAGCTCTTGCTTGTCTTTGCCAGAGATTTTGATTTCGGTTGGCTTTGGCACTGCAAAGGTCACGCCAGCTGGCGCTTTGTAGACGATTGGGTGCGAATAGCCGAGCGACAATTCAAGATCTTTGCCCGCCAACGCTGCACGATAGCCGACGCCGACCAATTCGAGCGTACGCTCAAAGCCTTTGGTGACGCCTTCAACCATGTTTGCGATCATCGAGCGCGACATGCCCCACAAGGAGCGAGCCAGTTTCGAGTCATTCTTAGGGGTGACCACGATGACGCCGCCTTCAATAACAACCGAGACTTGCTCGTGCACTTTGAAGGACAATTCGCCTTGTGGACCTTTTGCTTTGATGATGTCGCCGTCGATCGTGACGGTGGCACCAGCTAAAGCGACAGGTTGTTTGCCGATACGTGACATTCTCGGCTCCCTTAGTAGACGTGCGCGAGGATCTCGCCGCCGACGTTATTGGCCCGAGCAGCTGCATCCGACATCACACCCTTAGGCGTGGAGAGGATGGCAATGCCCAGACCGTTACGCACGAGCGGAAGGTCCTTCACAGAGGAATAAACACGACGGCCAGGCTTCGAAATGCGCTTGATCGTATCGATCACGGGCGCACCGTCGAAATACTTAAGTTGGATTTCCAACTCAATCTTGCCGTTGATTTCGATATCCCCATAACCACGGATGTAACCTTCGCCGACGAGAACATCGAGGACGCGGGCACGCAGTGTGGATTTTGGGGTGGTGACAGTCGAACGGTTCCGCATTTGAGCATTGCGGATCCGAGTGAGCATGTCGCCGACGGGATCGTTCACTTGCATGACAACCCTCCCTTACCAGCTAGCTTTTGTCATGCCAGGGATCATGCCGGAGGACGCGAGGTCCCGCAGCGCAATCCGCGACATGCGGAGCTTACGATAGAAAGCGCGGGGACGACCTGTCACCTCGCAGCGATTGCGAACACGGTTTTCGGCCGAGTTACGCGGAAGCTCCGCCAGCTTCAAACGAGCCGCAAAGCGCTCTTCCAGTGGCAGATTTTCGTCGGTTGCGACTGCCTTAAGGCGGGCGCGCTTAGCCGAGAATTTCTTCACCAGGGCCTTACGGTTGTCATTGCGGTTGATAGCACTTTTCTTCGCCATGATATCAGTTCCGGAATGGGAAGTTGAACTCTGAAAGAAGGGCTTTCGCTTCTTCATTCGTGCGAGCCGTCGTACAGACGATGATGTCCATGCCCCAGATCTGGTCGACCTGATCATAGTTGATTTCAGGGAACACGAGGTGCTCCTTGAGGCCCATGGCGTAATTCCCACGGCCGTCGAACGACTTGCCGTTGAGACCGCGGAAATCCTTCACGCGCGGCAGCGCGATGGTGATCAGGCGGTCGAGGAATTCATACATGCGTTCTGCGCGCAAGGTAACTTTTGCGCCAACTGCCATGCCTTCACGCAGCTTGAAACCAGCGATCGACTTACGGGCTTTGGTGGTGACTGGCTTTTGACCAGCAATCGCACTCAAAGCAGCCAAAGCCGACTGCATCTTCTTGCTGTCTGCAACGGATTCACCAACGCCCATGTTGATCACGATCTTATCGAGACGCGGGATCTGCATGGCATTGGTATAGCTGAATTTGTCTTGCATCGCGGCGCGGATGCGCTCGTTATACTCGGTCTTCAGACGGGCTTGATAAGTTTGGGTCTCAGACATCGCCGATCACCTCCCCAGAACGCTTGGCAACACGGACTTTACGGCCGTCTTCCAAGGTTTTGAAACCGACCCGGGTTGGCTTGCCATCCGTAGGGTCCATGTAAGCAACGTTGCTGATTTGAAGCGGAGCTTCAAACGAACGAATGCCAGCTTCTTGGGCTTGGGTCTGCTTCTGGTGCTTTTTGACCATATTCACGCCTTGGACCACCAAACGGTTTTCCTTGGGGAGAACTTTGACCACTTCACCAGTCTTGCCTTTGTCCTTACCGGTCAAGACAACGACCTTGTCACCTTTTTTAAGTTTCGCAGCCATCCTAGAGTACCTCCGGAGCCAACGAAATGATCTTCATGTGGTTCTTTGCGCGGAGTTCGCGCGGAACCGGTCCAAAGATCCGGGTGCCAATAGGCTCATGCGAGTTATTCACGAGTACAGCCGCACTCCGGTCGAACCGGATGGTGGAGCCGTCTTTACGCTTGATGTCCTTTGCGACGCGAACGACAACGGCCTTACGGACGTCACCCTTCTTCACGCGGCCACGTGGAATTGCCTCTTTAATGGAGACAACAATCACGTCGCCGACGGACGCATAACGACGCTTCGAACCGCCAAGTACTTTAATGCACATGACGCGACGAGCACCGGAATTGTCCGCGACATCCAGATTTGTTTGCATCTGAATCATAATCGATCCTCTTCTATTAGCCCGTATCGGACAGCACTAGCTGCCGACGCGACCAATCACTTCCCACCGCTTCAGTTTGGACTTAGGCGGGCATTCCTGGATCTGCACGACCTCACCCGTTTTGTACGCATTTGCGTCATCATGGGCATGGTAGCGCTTCGAGCGGCGCACCGTCTTTTTAAGGACTGGGTGGAGGAAGGTACGTTCAACCTTCACGACGATGGATTTATCGCCTTTGTCGCTCACCACGACGCCCTGCATCATACGCTTTGGCATCGATTACTCCTTAAACAGCCGTTGCTGTGGTCTTCTCGCGCATCATCGTCTTGACGAGCGCGATGTCCTTGCGGACCTGGTTGATGCGATGGGTCTTTTCAAGTTGACCTGTCGCACGTTGGAAACGCAAGTTGAATTGCTCTTTTTTCAGCTTGAGCAGCTCTTCTTGCAATTGGTCGGGCGTCAAAGCCCGCGCGTTAGCGGCTTTCATAGTGGACGCTCCCTTACGCCAGACCGAAGTCGGCACGTGAAATGATCTTGCACGCGATTGGCAATTTAGCAGCGCCGAGGCGCAATGCTTCTTCTGCAATCTCTTGTGCAACACCGTCGATTTCGAACATGATCCGACCAGGCTTTACCCGTGCGGCCCAAAATTCTGGTGAACCCTTGCCCTTACCCATCCGAACTTCGTTTGGCTTCTTGGACACGGGCACGTCTGGATAAATACGGATCCAGACTTTGCCTTGACGCTTCATTTGACGCGTGATGGCACGGCGGCAAGCTTCGATCTGGCGCGCGGTAACGCGCTCAGGTGCCAAAGCCTTCAAGCCATACATGCCGAACGACAGGGTAGCCCCGCCGGTTGCAGCACCATGGATGCGGCCTTTGAACTGCTTACGGAAGCGGGTACGTTTAGGTGACAACATGTTTCAGTTCCTCCCTTACGCGCCAGCTTGAGCCGCGTCGCCACGACCACGGCCGCGGCCACGGTTGTCACGATCGTTGCGATCATTGCGTGGACGACGATCTTCACGATCATTGTCGCGGCGGGGACGTGCGTCACCCACTTCAGCAGCACGCTTGTCTTGAGCCATTGGGTCGCGCTCAAAGATTTCGCCTTTGAAGACCCAGCATTTGATGCCGATGATGCCATAAGCCGTGGTGGCTTCTGCGACGCCGTAATCCACATCAGCCCGCAAGGTGTGCAAAGGCACGCGGCCTTCACGATACCATTCGGTCCGTGCAATTTCAGCACCGCCCAAACGACCAGCAACGGTGATGCGGATCCCGCCAGCGCCCATGCGCATGGAAGATTGCATCGCGCGCTTCATCGCACGGCGGAAGGCCACGCGACGCTCGAGCTGTTGGGCAACGCTTTCAGCAACCAAGGTCGCATCCAGCTCTGGCTTGCGGATTTCGACCAAGTTCAAGAACACTTCCGCGTCCTTTACGATCCCGGTCAGATCCTTACGAAGCTTTTGAATGTCTTCGCCTTTTTTACCGATAACAATACCCGGACGCGCGGTATAAACGGTCACGCGGCACTTCTTGTGTGGGCGCTCGATCACGATGCGCGACACACCAGCTTGCTTCAGCTTCTTTTTCAAGAAAGCGCGAACCGCGATGTCTTCATGAAGAAGCTTCGCATATTCGCCCGTGTTGGCATACCAGCGGCTGTCCCACGTCCGGTTAATGCCCAGACGCATGCTGATTGGATTGACCTTCTGACCCATCAGGCCGCTCCTTCCATCTCACGCACAACAATGGTGATGTGCGAGAAGGGCTTTTCAATACGAGCGCCGCGACCGCGTGCCCGGGTGTTCATACGCTTCATAACCAGACCTTTGCCGACATAGGCTTGGGCAACGACCAGAGCATCGATATCGAGGCCATGGTTGTTTTCGGCGTTTGCGATGGCCGATTGCAGGCACTTGCGAACGTCGATGGCAATGCGCTTTGGCGAAAACTGAAGTTCAGCCAAGGCCTTGTCCACTTTCAAGCCACGAATGCTTTGTGCCACCAAGTTCAGCTTTTGACCGCTGGTCCGCAGGTTGCGGGCTTGGGCCAATGCTTCCTTGTCGGACAAGGCGCGAGGGGTTTTTGCTTTTGACATGCGCCTACCTCCGCTTCGACTTCTTGTCCGCGCCGTGACCAAAATAGGTACGGGTTGGAGCAAATTCGCCGAACTTATGGCCAACCATTTCTTCCGAAACGTTCACAGGCACAAACTTGTGACCATTGTGAACCTGGAAGGTCAGGCCAATGAACTGAGGCATGATGGTGGAGCGACGCGACCAAGTTTTGATCGCTTCACGACGAGGAGATTCCGTCGCCTTCTCCGCCTTGGCGAGGAGGTAACCGTCCACAAACGGACCTTTCCATACCGAACGAGGCATAGTCTTAAGCCTTCTTTTCGTGACGACGACGGATAATCAACCGGTCTGTCGTCGTGTTGCTGCGGGTTTTAGGACCGCGGGTTTTCTTACCCCAAGGGGTTACGGGGTGGCGACCGCCAGAGGTGCGGCCTTCGCCGCCGCCATGTGGGTGGTCAACCGGGTTCATGGCAACACCACGAACCGAAGGACGAATGCCCAACCAACGCGAACGACCGGCCTTACCCGAATTTTCGTTCATATTGTCTGGGTTGGATACTGCACCAATGGTGGCGATGCAGTTATCTGGAACCATGCGCAACTCGCCCGAAGACAAGCGGATCTGAGCATAACCGGTGTCGCGGCCAACCAATTGGACGTAGCAACCAGCTGAACGCGCGATCTGAGCGCCCTTCAAAGGCTTCATTTCGACGTTGTGAATGATCGTGCCCACTGGGATCGACTTCAACAACATGGCGTTGCCTGGCTTCACGTCGACCTTTTCGCCGGCGACAATGCTGTCACCAACGGCAAGGCGCTGAGGAGCTACGATATAGGACAGCTCACCATCTTCGTACTTGATCAGTGCGATGAAGGCGGTGCGGTTTGGATCATATTCCAAACGCTCAACCGTTGCTGGCATATCCCACTTACGACGCTTGAAGTCGATGATGCGATAGGTGCGCTTGTGACCACCGCCCGAACGGAACGAGGTTACGCGGCCGGTGTTGTTGCGACCACCCGTTTTGGTCAAGCCTTCGGTCAACGCTTTAACCGGCTTGCCCTTGTACAAGGACTTACGGTCAACGATCACCAGCTGGCGACGACCTTCAGAGGTCGGCTTGAATGTCTTGAGTGCCATTCCTTAGAGCCCCGTCGTCACATCAATCGTCTCGCCTTCGACCAGCGTGATGATTGCTTTCTTGAAGTCGTTCCGCTTGCCCATCACGCCCTTAAAGCGCTTGGTCTTGCCTTGAACGCGAATGGTGTTGACGGCTTTCACCTTCACCTTAAAGAGCGCTTCAACAGCTTCTTTAATGGCTGGCTTGGTTGCCGTCAGCGGCACCTGGAAGATCACTTGGTTCACTTCGGAGAGCAAAGTGCCCTTTTCCGTGATCCAAGGGGCCAGGATAGTATCGTAGTGGCGTTCGGAAAGTGCCATTATGCAGCCTCCCCTTTGCTTGCAAAGCGTGCCGAGATGGCTTCAATCGCTTCACGCGACAAAACCAGCTTATGGCGACGCAGGACGTCATAAACATTGAGACCAGCAGCAGGCAGCACATCGACGTTTGGAACGTTGCGCGCTGCGAGTTGGAAGTTGGTGTCGACTTGAGCACCGCCGATGACCAAAGCATTGGTCAGGCCGAGCTTGCCGAAGTTTTCCAACAACACCTTCGTCTTTGGTGCATCCAAAGCCGCTTGATCCAAAATGATCAGCGAACCTTCAGCAGCCTTAGCCGAGAGAGCCATTTTCATACCCAAAGCGCGAACTTTTTTGTTCAAGCTGTGTGCATGCGAACGTGGGTGTGGGCCGTGAGCCACGCCACCGCCCCGGAAGATCGGCGCGTTGCGGGAACCGTGACGTGCACCGCCAGAACCCTTTTGCTTGCCGAACTTGGAGTGCGTGCGCGAAACTTCGCCACGATTTTGGGTGTCATGCGTACCAGCGCGGCGCTTGGCCAACTGATAGCGCACCACGCGGTGCAGGATGTCGGCACGAGGTGCCACACCAAAGATGGCGTCGTCCAGCTCTACCGAGCCAGCCTTGCTGCCATCTAATTTCAGGACGTCGAGTTTCATTATTCGGCTCCCTCTTGAGTTTCGACAGGAGCCGCGACTTCGACTTCAGCTTGGACGATTTTCAGATCGCCTGGCTTACGGAAAGCGGCTGGCTTTGGCAGGTCAGCAGGAGCTGCTGACTTCACCGCATCACGGATTTCAACCCAAGAACCCTCAGCACCTGGAACGGCACCGCGGATCAGGATCAAACCACGCTCAACATCGGTACGAACGATGACGAGGTTCTGGGTGGTGACGCGCTCAACACCATAGTGTCCAGCCATCTTCTTGCCCTTGAAAACCTTACCTGGGTCTTGGCGTTGGCCGGTCGAACCATGCGAACGGTGCGACAAAGACACACCGTGCGTTGCGCGCAAGCCACCAAAGTTCCAGCGCTTCATCGCGCCAGTGAAGCCGCGACCAATGGTGATGCCCGAGACATCGACCTTTTGGCCAGGCAAGAAGTGGTCTGCTGTCAACTCCATGCCAACATCGACCAAATTGTCGGAGCTGACGCGGAACTCGCGCAGTTTCGCCTTAGGCTCAACACTGGCCTTGGCATAATGCCCACGCATGGGCTGAGTGACGTTTTTCGCCTTGCGGGCACCAGCGCCCACTTGCAAGGCGGTATAGCCGTCTTTGTCATCGGTCTTTTGAGCCACCACTTGGCAGCCTTCGAGAGCCAGGACAGTGACAGGCACGTGCGCGCCATCGGCAGCAAACACGCGGGTCATGCCCATTTTCTTTGCGATCAATCCTGTACGCATAGCCGGCGCCCTTACAGACTAATTTGGACGTCAACACCGGCAGCGAGGTCGAGCTTCATCAGCGCGTCCACCGTTTGTGGTGTTGGGTCTACGATGTCGAGCACGCGCTTGTGCGTGCGGATTTCAAACTGCTCGCGCGACTTCTTATCGACGTGTGGCGAGCGGTTGACGGTGAAACGTTCAATGCGCGTCGGCAAAGGCACAGGGCCTCGTACCATTGCGCCAGTGCGCTTTGCCGTGGAGACGATCTCCTTGGCGGACTGATCCAGCGCCCGGTGGTCGAAGGCTTTGAGCCTGATCCGGATGGTCTGTTGAGCCATATTTACCCTCGCGAAGCGGTCATCCAAACGATAGGACCGCATGTCAAACATCGAACGAAGCCCGCTACGACGCCATTTTGACCGGCGACGCATCAGGCTGCGCAAACTTAATTTTAGCTGGAAAGGCCATCTGACGGGGTCGAAGAAGCAAAGACGCGTATGACCGCGCCATCAGAGGCGACATACCCTTTTCGGCGGTATGAACCCTGCGCTTTTATCGTCCCGCGTCTGAAGAACATAAGAGTTCTCCACAGCCGGTCCAAGCAAGAGCGGCGTTACTAGCTAGGTGAGTCTGTTTTGTAAAGGGTATCTATCAGGCGGGGTGCAGTGGGGGTGGCGATTTCGAGGCTAGTTCGCCAGCCAGCCTCAGAAGCGGCAGTTTATCAGCCATGCTTAAATAGAATTGTTGGCTATTTCCTTTTTTGTGGTGGGCTAGTCGAGGGTTTTTGCGGTTGCGGGCGCTGGACAGTCTTGCTGGCACCATCACCACGATTTCCAACGCTTGCTTTCTCGTTCGCCGGCTTAACCTTGTTCTCTGTGATCTTGTCATCTTCAGGGGGCATATTAAAACCTCGGAGGGATCAATTTAAAGGAGATTATATGTCAATAATTATCAAAAATGATTCTTTATCTATTGTAAAGCCCTCTGACTATGCCGTGGCTTCGCCAAGGACAAAAGATCTTCTGATGTCCGAGGCTGAAAAACGTTTGGCATTTCAAATGTCATTGTTTGCAAGCAGCGATACTCGCGCGGTTGGCATTTTGAGCGCAGCAGTTACGCTTGGGGCAGCGGCAGTCGCTTTAGCCGGACTTGGTCTTCAAGAACAAACCATATCTTGGCCACTTGTTATCAGCGGTAGCGCTGCGGTTTGCCTG
Organism: Ferrovibrio terrae; assembly: GCA_943368895.1. GTDB lineage: Bacteria > Pseudomonadota > Alphaproteobacteria > Caulobacterales > Aquidulcibacteraceae > Aquidulcibacter. The sequence goes on along the minus strand of CALRLV020000016.1, from coordinate 5,766 downwards.
ACAAGTTGTTCTGCGTATTTTGCCTTAAGAACTTTGTTTCCCGAAGCGACTAAACCGCCGGGCTGGTACCCAAGTGAGTTTTTGGATGATTTGGCTAAACAGAAGACGTTGCAGACTATCAAAGCAGAAATAATCGATCATTACGAGAAACGCTTACGGCATAATAAGACGTTAAAAGAGAGCCTAGATAAACAAATTAAGAAGGCTATGCTCCTGCTCGCGATTGCGCCATTGTGCGCGCTTCTTACTGGGGCGCTCACAATAGGGCTTGGCTGTCTTCCAGAGAACTTGAAGTACATGGTCTTGTGACCAAATTGGTAATCGCAAGTCCGAACCGAACCCATGCAAATTAACTTTGCCGCCGTCGAAACTCGCCGATCTTGTCTGTTGAAGCGCATGCAACAGGCGGAAGATGTTCTGATCGCCAAGTGGAGCAAAGCCTATTGCGCGGCATGTGCCGATCCACTGTTACGACGCGCTCGCCAAGGGGTTGGTTTCGTGCGAGATGGTAATGTGCGGGTTTTGGCGCTTATGTGACGTAAATTGTGCACATGAACACGGACCTGTCCTCACCCCGCGCTGCGGGGGAGGTGTCACGCAGTGACGGAGGGGGGCACACTCGCAGGCTGCGCGCTGCCTATAACAAAGTACCCTCTACCAGAACCGAACGGGGGGCCACCTCCCCCGCTATTACGGGGCGCGGACAGAACACTCAAAACGCATGGCCAAAGTCGGTGCACCTTGAGGTGTACCCTAAGCTGCCACGCCCTCGGGCCGTGACATATCCCCGCGTCCGGCCAACAAGCCTGCAATGGATATATCTTCATCAAGATCGGCCCAATGCAGGCCACCATACGAAATTTCCACCTTTGCCCTTTGCGGGGGAGTGGCGTTCAGCAAACGTGGGAACCACGCCAAGGGGACGCCCAATGTGCGGCCATCGTTAAGATCAACCCACAGGCTATCGTCATCGAAACGAACAGCTTCAGCTGAAATGGTCATTCCAAGTCCTCTCGATACGAACAACATTATGCTCGATGATAGCAGAAATTTCCCGCAATGCACGCGCGTCAAACCCTTGCGAACTTGCTATTGAAATAGTGGGCTTCAACCAGAATTTGGCAACACTACGCCCTTCTCTCACATGAATATGAACAGGCTCACGCGGGTCGCCTTCATTCGAGTAGAAAAAGAACTTATATGACCCAAACCGAAAAACTTCAGGCATTTGGATAATCCATCCTTTCGCTTAATACTTTGCCTTAAGCGCGCTGCGCTTATCCACAAAGTGCCGTTCAACTTCTTGATGGGGGATCGTGGGGCGAGGATCTTCCAAAGCATCTTGGACTTTCGCCCGAAACCAAGCGTCAAAATCCTCGGTGCTTGAACCCCGCGGTGCAATGTCCATGGGAAACACGCCTTCATTGGCGGTACGTGTCAACATAATGCGCACAGCATCGGAAACCGTAAGGCCCGACTTCTCCAAGACTGCAGTGGCACGTGCCTTGATATCTTCATCAATCCGCGTTTGAATAAGCGCGTTAGCTGGCATAATTCGCACCTCCGATTGTCATGACAACATCATACAAGTGCATGCGAGGCAATCGGCAGTCAGCGTTGCGTGGTCGGGTGGCCCCGTTTGGAATGCACCCGAAGGAACTTGAGCGTTCGCGGCATTATGACACCACCTCTAAAGCAAATACTTTATCGAGCCAGATTGTGCGATCAATCTAGCCATGTCCGGAGATGGGATCATGCAGCTTGCCATTCTTGAAGCCCAAAACCAGCTGTCCGAGCTTATTCTTGCGGACGTCATGGCATGGGTCGCAACAATACTAACCTAGCCCACTACACCGCCCCCTTGAGGTTCGCGCCCGCATTAGGCTAAGCAGCGCCTATGACCGATGAAACCAGCCCCACCGCCCTGCCCGACCGCCTAAGCGTCAATCCTCGCAGCCCCTATTATAATGAAGAGATCCTCGCCCAAGGCGTGGGCATTCGCTTCAAGGGTGAGGAAAAGACCAATGTTGAGGAATATTGCATTTCCGAAGGCTGGGTGCGCTTAGCTTTGGGAAATAAAGTCGACCGCAAGGGCAATCCGTTGACGATCCTGCAAAAGGGCCCAGTTGAGGCTTGGATCAAAAGCGCTGAAACAAACTAACCGGTCCTGCCGGCATCGTGATTTCGGCAAAGCGCTCATAGCCTAATTTGTTCGCGACGCGGATAGAGCCTGCGTGGACAGATTCAATCATGCAGACGGTGCGCGCTTGGCCATAGCTGGCCTCATACCAATCTAGTGTCGCTTGCATGGCTTCGGTGGCAAAGCCTTTGCCCGCCATGGGTGGAGTAATCACCCACCCTGCTTCTGGCGAGGAATCAAGGCCCGGGTGCAAGCCGCGTTTGTGATCGGCGAGGCCGACATCGCCGATATAGAGCCCGCTTTCTCGGTCACACACTGCCCAATAGCCATATCCCAAAGCGGGCCAGTGGCCGATGTAGCGCAACAGCCGGAACCAAGCCTCTTGCGGGGTAGAGGCGCGCGCGCCGATATGTTTGACCACCAGCGGATCAGCCCACATGGCGGCAAGACGGTCATAATCTTGCACTGTATGGCCACGAAGGATGAGGTTGGGTGTGTTGAGGATTGGGGCGCTGGTTATCATAGGCCAACCCTAAATCATGCCGCCTTTTCTGCAAACCCTAACCGGCCACATACTGTAACAAAGTATCACTGCCCTTTTGCCTGTTTCACCGCCGCATTGACGGCCGCTCGTGACGGCACAGGCGCACAGCCGCCCAGACCCTTGGCTTCACATATTTCCTGCGGGGAGCGAACGCGCGAAGGCGTGTTGCCGAACCGCACGCACGCGCCCGCGCCTGTCATTTTGACCTTTTGCCCATCCTCCAGACAAGGCGGCGGTATATCGCGCCAGCGCAATTCGTTACGCGAAAAGGCCTCGGCATTCTCTGGGCGATATTTCGGACCACGGGCAATTTGCAACAGGCGCTTAAGCTCAGCATTGGGTGGGCAATCGGGTGGCCGGTCCTTGATGTCAATTTGGGCACAAGCTTGCGCCTTGATGATGGCTTGGCTTTGCGTGGTGAGACTGGGAAGGGCTTGCCCGGTGCTAGCTTGGCTCGGCTCGGTGGCAGCAGGCGGGGCTGATGCGATTCCAACAGGTGCCGCACTTGGGGCCCGTCCACCTTGACGGGCAGGACTACTGCCGACGCGCACGGGGATAAGTGCCTTGCGCTCAGGGCTATTTGCTTGCGCCGGAGCCAAATCGCCTTTTGCGTCCCGGGTCGATGGGGACTTTACTACGGCTAAGGGCTGCACAGAGGCTGGAACAATCAAGGGGGGCGGGCGCACCAATTTTTCCAGACGCACAGCTGCCACACCAGCAGGCTCAATGAGGGGAAGCTTTTGGGGTTGCGTAGACAAAAGCGCAAAGCCAAGCGCGAGCCAAACCGCGACGGCGGCCAAACGCGTCATCAGTCGCGTACGCGCTGATATCCCCCCCGGTCCCGATTGCGGGGGCATACCCCAGTCCATGACCATATTCTAGTCGTGGACGATTGCGACCTGTCTGGCACGTTAAAATGTGGTTAGAAAACCGGAAATGACAGAAGCTGCAGCGTCTTAAGTTCCAACAGTCCCGCCATCCTGCCGACGGACGAAGATCACGCTATCGCGCGGCCAGCCGCCATTGGGGAAATTGGAATAGGGCCCGCCGGGCTCACCGCGAAAATTCTGGCCCTTCGTGTTTTCAGCGCCCACATGCTGGACACCGCAGAAGAAGGTCTTTTGGTCCCACGCTAACAAGGGCCCACAGCATTCAGCCCCGATTGGCACGGTCAAAAAGCGCTTTACCGGACGGGGCCCCTTGCCCGCCATTGGCAAGACATAAACACCATCATTGCAGGGGAAGGTCTCTGGCGTCCCGTCCGTGGTGATCCAACAGAATTTGCGGTGATCAAAGGTAATGTTATCAGGCATAGCAAAGCGGTCACCTGTTGTGGTCGGCTTGCCATTCAACCAAGAAGACGCATTGACGATTTGGCCTTCGAGATTGGTGACGGGGGCAACTTCGGCCGAAGGATCGCCCGCTACCGCAAAAATGTCCCAGCTAAAGGTCAAGGCAGCAGGGTCTTGCCGGGCTTCTTCAATGCGCACGATATGGCCTTGATAATTGCGCTCCAGCCCATCGCCCGCAAGCGTTTTGCGACGGGGGTTGGCAACGTTTCCAGCGCGCCCTGAGTCCGAAGTATTGCCCGTACACATGACAAAGACGGTGCCCGTGCCGCGGAACGAGCCATCGGTGGGGCTTTCCACATCTTCGGGGCGATCCATTTTGGTGGCACCCAGTCGAAGTGCAGCCTCGCGGCAACGCACCATCACATCGCCATCGTCGGCGAAGGGCGTTTCGCCAGGGCCACGTGGCGCACGATTGGCAGCCGCCGCCGTCAAGGCGATCCAGCGCCCGGTACCATCGGCCTCCAGACGCGCGGCATAGAGGGTGCCATGGGTCAAAAGTTCGCGATTGGCGACCCGATTGGTCGGATCAAATTTGTCGCGCGAGACGAATTTATAGACGAACTGATTATTGCTATCATCGCCGGTATAAACCACAGCCTTATTGGTCTTGGACAAAACGGTGGTCGCACATTCATTGCACTTGCGACCAAGGGCCGTGTGCTTGTGCGGCCGCCAATCTGGATCATAGGGGTCAATCTCGACGATCCAGCCATAGAGCGATGGGCCATGTGGATTGCGGCTCAAGTCAAATTGCGCTGGCCCACCCAAGCGCCACACATTGTCATAGCGAAAGATCGACTGATCGACGGCAAAAGCAGCTTCACCTTGGGCTTCCGCCAAAGCGGGGCTTGCCTTGTCGGAGGTAAAGAATTGATTGTTGAAATTCTCCTCCGCAGTCAGATAGGTCCCCCAAGGGGTAAAGCCACCGGCGCAGTTTTGGAACGTCCCAGCCTTGATCGCTCCATTGACTTTTGGGGCACCAGAGCGTGCGCCTTCGACCTCATTAACAATGGCTCCTGCCTTGGCGATCCAAGGATGGTTGGCAGCAGAGCCATCAAACACGACTTCGCTATAGGGCGTCACGCGGCGGTTACGGCCCACGCCGATAGCAGGTCCTTTCACGACCGCCCACGTCCCGCTGGCAGGGTCATGGGCGACATCGAAGACGCTGACGCCCATACAGGCATAAAGCGCTTCCAAAGCCTCAACGCGCATATCAATTGGCTGACCGTCGCTGCCTGGGGCAGCCATAAAGGGGCTCACGGCCTCATGGTTCACGCACATGATGGCGCGGGTGACGGTTCGCTCTGGCCAAGGATAAGCCCAATTGGCGGGGAATAGGGCCAACATATCATTGTGAGTCCCAAAGCGGTTTTCTTGTTCGGACCGGGTGAAGGCAAAAGGTGCGCCGCGCTTGGTAAGGTCCAGCGGTGCCATACCCTCAAACAGAGGATCGCCCCAAGAAATCAATGGCTGCCAAGCATAGCCTTCAGGCACCACAACCGTGTCCAAACGATTCTCCGCCACCGCCTTAAACCCAGCAGGCGCAGCAACCGCTTCTGACGTCATCAGGCTCAACGCTGGCAGCGCTGCCGTGGCCGTCAAAAATCCTCGCCGTGACAGCGATTCACAAGCAAGGTCAGCGAATGTGTTGGAGCGTACAGGCATGGGGGATGCGGCCTTTATGGAGGAGGAGGTTTAGGCGGTGACATAGCGCGACAATGCGAATG
>CALRLV020000015.1:0-18680 GCA_943368895.1 Ferrovibrio terrae | reverse complement strand
CAAATCGCCAATCTGGTCGCGGTGAAGCGCCGTGACATGGTTGCCGATAGCAGCAAACATGCGGCGAACTTGATGATAGCGGCCTTCATGCAACGTCAAAATGGCCGAACACGCCCCCGTCACATCCAGCTCTGCCGGCAACAGAGGCTTGGTCTCTCCGTCCAGCATCAGACCACCAGCCGCAAAGGTAGCTGCCTCAGTCCCGTTTAACGGCCGATCCAGCGTCACGACATAGCGCTTTGGCACGTGGTGCTTGGGCGAGATGATTTTGTGTAACAGGTCGCCATCGTCGGTCATGAGGATGAGGCCGGAGGTTTCCTTATCGAGCCGCCCAACGGTCGATAAGGCTGGGTCGCGCGCGCGCCATCGATCTGGCAGGAGATCATAGATCAATGTGCCTGCCTCTTTGCGCGAGCAGGTCACGCCCAAGGGCTTGTGCACCATGATGACCATGCCGGGTAAGGGATCAAGCTTTTTGCCCCGGATCAGCAGCCTTTCTGGCAAGTCGGTTTCTAGCCGCACCCGAGCCGCTTCGTCCTGCAGGATCTGTCCATCCAGACTTATCCAGCCCGCCTTCGTCATCAGACCAATGTCGCGCCTTGAGCCATAGCCCATGTTGGCCAGCAAGCGGTCGAGACGGGCGGTCGGGACAGGCCTGCTCATCGGATCGCCTGATAGACTTTAAAGCCCTGCGCCTCAGATATCAGCGTGAAGCTCGCAAAGCGGGCCTTCAAGATCGCCTCATAGGGCAAATGGCGGTTTGCGGTGAGCCAAAGGGATCCCCCCGGGCGCAGGGCCTCTGCCGCGCGACCAATCATGGCCATGCCGAGGGTCTGATCTTCGATCCCCGCACGGTGGAAAGGCGGGTTCATCACGATGGCATCGAAGCGCTGGCCCCCAGTGCCATCGGTTACCAAGTCGATCCAGACGCTTGCAAAGCGGGGGTCAGCAATCGCCTTGTGAGCGGCAGCAATCGCGCGACGGTCGAGCTCAAAGCCCGTCAGGGCGGTGACTTGCGCGCTTTGCAGCACGAAGCGCGACAACACCCCTGCCCCGCAACCAAAGTCAGCAATTTTGCCTGATAAGGCGGGCAAAACGTCCAACAAAGCTTGGGTGCCAACATCGATCCGGTCCCAACTGAAGAGACCGGGCTGGCCCCAAATGCCAAGCTCAGGCAGAAGCCGTAATGCACCTTCAGCCAAAGCAGACTCACTATTGTGCAACGTCTCAGGGCGCTTGCCTTGGCAAATGCGGTGATGGCGCTTGGGCTGGTCTGAGACCATCACCCCAAAGCCCAACAATTCTTTGGCGAGGCGGGTGCCGCCTTTGTCCTTTGGGGCCAAAATCGTCAAGGGTGCGCCAGGTGCTAGGGCGCGCAAAGCAAGCGCGATTTCGTGGCGACGCTCCATCGTATTGGAAGGGGCCCGCATCACGAGGCCTGTATAGGAGCCTTCTTTCAAGGCATCCAAAGTGACTGCGCCGGGATGCAAAGGGGAAACCTGCACGCCACCTTCAGGCACGTCGACCAGACCTGCGGGAATATCGCCATAGATGATTGTTCTACTCATTACCGTGATCTGGGCTAGATCGGCCAGGGATACAAGTTTGGCTGATCAGTTGTCAGCCGCTAGATCGGCATACGCATGATTTCTTGATAGGCTTGGATGGCCTGATCGCGGAAGGCCAGCATGGTTTCCATCTGCACTTCGGCAGCGGCAACGGCTGTCACCACATCGACCATTTCGGCCTTGCCGGTCACCGCTTGGGCCGCTTGGGTTTCCGCTGCCTTTGTGGCTTCGACCGTGGACGAGACTTGTTGGGCAAGCATGGCCGAAAAGTTGAAATTGGTATCGGCTATGGCTGGGCCTGTGCTGGGCGCAACACCACCAGAGGCAGCACCATAGGCTTTGGCGGCAAGAAGGGCGGCTGAATTCATGGCTCAGGTTTCTCCTGAAAAAAGCGCGCTTAGCGGCGCAAGAGATCAAGCGTGCGCGACATCATCGCCCGCGCGCTTTCAACGACATTAAGGTTGGCTTCATAGGCACGCTGGGCTTCGCGCATATCGAGGCTTTCAATCAGCGTGTTGACATTGGGCAGTTTCACATAGCCCTCGGCATTGGCACCGGGATGGGTCGGGTCATAGCGCAGACGAAACTCCGACGTATCTTTTTGGACCTTGGTCATTTTGACTTCGGTGGTGCCATTCTCGCGGTTCAGGACCTGGCCAAATACGCTAACTTTGCGCTGATAGGGGTCGGCGCCTGGATTGGGCGCGGTGGAATTGGCGTTCGCGATGTTTTCCGCAATCACCTTCATCCGCGCGGTTTGAGCGCGAAGGCCGGAAGCAGCAACATTGAGCGCAGCATTCATATCTGTCATGGCTTATCTTCCTATTGCGGCTTGCGCGATGCCAAACGCATCAATTGCAAACCCTTTTGATAGAGGCCCAGAGCCGCGTCATAATTCATGCGCGTATCAGCCACTTTGATCATTTGTTCTTCCAAGACGACCGCATTGCCATCCAGCGTCACTTCGCTATCAGGCGTTTTGATCGCGCGGCCAGAGCCTGCCGCGGGGGCCCCGCCGTCGAGGTGCCCTGCCCGCGTGGCTGCCATTTTGACCGGTGACAAAGGAGCAGCCCCAGCTAGTCCACTGCGCGCTTGGGGCATTTGCCGCGCGATTGCATCGGCAAAGGCGCGATTATCGAGATCACGCGGCACATATTTGGGGGTCGACGCATTGGCGACGTTTTCTGCCAAGAGCTTCTGACGTTCATTCAGAAAGCCCATACGTTCGCGTAGAACGTTAAAAAATGGCGTGTCGGTGATGCCCATGACCTGATCCTTGCGATTCTTCGCACCTGTAATGATGAAGTGATCATGGTTAAGCACTGATTAAGAACCCCGTAAGCCTTTTGTTAACTTTTGATTAACCGGAGCGGGCGACGCGGGATCACGTGGGCAGAAGCGCACACAAACCGGTGTGGTATGGCATCTAGGACAGAGGGCTGACCAATGGAACTTTTCTTGGACCTTGTTCGGGCAACGGCCGCTTTAACGTTTACGCTGGGCCTATTGCTGGGGGCAGCTTGGCTGGCTCGACGCTATGGTCTGATGCAGGGTCAAATGCCCAGCCTGAGCAAGGGCCGGCTGAAATTGGTTGAGCAATTGTGGCTGGATGCCGGACGGACTCGTGCCATTCTCATCCGTTGTGATGATCAGGAGCATCTGGTTTTGGTCTCACCCACCGGGGCCAGCACGATCAGTTCCAAGACCATCGACCCAGAAGCCGTAAACCCTGCTCCCCATGCTGTAACTTCAGCTACAGGCACCCAGTCATGACATCCAAAGCCGCTAACACAGCCTCCTTCGCCAAGGGCCAATCGCGGGCCGAGCTCAAACGGCTTCTCAAACGCTGGTTGATCATTTTCGTCTGCGCGATGGGGGCGTCCATGCTCGGCGTTGCGACCGCCATGGCGCAGTCGATCAATCTGGACCTTGGAAGTGGTACCGGACTGACCGAGCGCGTGGTTCAGACCGTCGCGCTCATCACCATTTTATCGCTTGCCCCGTCTGTTGTCATCATGACGACGAGCTTTGTGCGGATCGTAGTGGTATTGTCTCTTTTGCGGACAGCCATCGGTCTGCAACAAGCGCCACCCAATGCCGTGATGGTATCGCTCGCGCTTTTCCTCACCGCTTTTGTGATGCAGCCGACGTTTGAGCGCTCTTGGAATGAGGGCATCGCCCCCTTGACCAAGCAAGAAGTGACGATGGAGCAAGCGTGGCCGCGCGCGACCGAGCCCCTGAAGCAATTCATGCTGGCACAAACGCGTGAAAAGGATTTGGAGCTTTTCATCCGCCTGGCGCGCATCCCAACACCTCAAAATGCGCAAGCTTTACCGATGCGGGTTGTTACCCCTGCTTTCATGATCTCGGAATTGCGGCGCGCCTTTGAGATTGGCTTTTTATTGTTCGTTCCGTTTTTGGTGATCGATTTGGTCGTTGCCTCGCTCCTGATGGCGATGGGCATGATGATGCTGCCACCGGTGGTGGTGTCACTTCCCTTTAAGCTGATCTTCTTTGTGCTCGTCGACGGCTGGCGCTTGGTTGCCGAAAGCCTTGTCCAGAGCTTTAGGGCCGTCCCACCGGCTTAGCGGCCAACGATAGGCGCGGGTGGGGGATCGCGCGGCGCATCCACGCCGGCACGCGACGCAGGCCTTGCAGGAGCTTTTGCTTGATTTTGCGCCGTCTTCGGTGCCGCATTTGCGGGACGCGCCGGGGCACGCTGCGGTGCGGAGGCGACAGCGGGTGAGCGTTGCGGTGGCAGGCTTGGACGCACGTCTGGCAAGAGTGGCGCGGCTTCCTTAGGTGCTGCTTCTTGCTGCAATGCCTTTGGCAGAACCGAAAGCAAAGCCGCACTCAAGCGACCATTCGGATTGCCATCGGTTGGACCAATGGCGCGTGCAGCTTGGGCGGTGTCGGCTTCTGTCGGCGCTTCGATGCGGTTCAGGCGATCGCGCAGGCGGCGCATCAGTCCATCATATGGCGATCCACCGGTGGCGATTTTTACTGCCGATTGCAAAGCTGCACTTGAAGGAATTGCCGTATCTGTAACGACTTTAAAGGCTTCCGCATAAGCGCTTTTGTTCATGGCGGCGCCATGGGTGCGGACTAGACCGCGGTTAAAGCCATCTTCGCGCGCCATAGCTTGGGCAACGGCAACGCGCAGGACTTCGCCGGCATCCTCGGGCGACAAATTGGCTTGTGCGGGAGGCAAGGAAGCACGTGCATTGGCGGCAGCATTGGGCCAATCACCTGCCCGCATGTAAATCTCAGTCCGGACCCGCGCCGCATCTGCGGAATCGTCAAACTCAATCGTCTCTAGCGCATGATCTTTGCGACCCAATTCGGCCAAGCTTGCAGCTTCAATCAAGCGGCGTTGCTCGTTCAAGGGCTCTGGCAGAAGAGATACGCGGCTGTTCCAAATCGCGCGCAAAGCTTCTTCGGGACGGCGGTCCATCAGATAGAGTGCGGCTAGATCGGTGGCGACTTGAGATTTCGCAAAACCTTCCAAGCGTTTATCGACTTGGTGCTGCAGCAATTGCGTAGCTTGCGGCAAGAGGTCGAGTGCGACCAAACGCTCAGCCAAGCCACGCACCATTCGGTCGCCATCGGGGCCGATTGGGGCCAAGGTCCGGAAGTCATAAAACAGAGCCAAAGCTTGTATCGGGTCCATGCCATCGGCACCACCCTCGAGGAACAGGTATTTAAATTGCTTGAACAAATCATCGCGCAAGCGACGAGCCGCAGGCAGGTCTGGCCGCAAAGTCGATGCGCTGGCCATCGTCGTCAAGCCAGAGCGAATATCACCTGCTTGGATGTATAGGCCGCCCAAGCGACGCAGAATATCCAGTTCCAAATCATCGCCGCGCCACGTGTAGCGCAACGCATCGAGTGCCTTGATCGACTCAAGGGGTGGAATTTTGCCACTCGCCTCGCCCAGATTTGCCTTCTCATAAGCAGCGCGTGCTGCAATCTCGCGGTCAGGGGCGGTTGCCAGCTTGGTCAAAGCAACCAAGGCCTCATTGACGCGGCCAGTAGCCCCCATCGCCCGGGCGGCCAATAGGGCAGCTTGCAATTGGGTCAGGCTATCTTGCGCTTCACGCTGGGCACTATTGCTTGTCATCGAAGCCAAAGCACCATCGCCGAGTTCTAGTGCGGCATTGCCATTGGCTATGTTGAAGCGCGCGCGATATTCGGGCTCAAAATTCTGCAGCGCCGTCTTACCGCGCTCAAAGCGGACGCGGGCTTCGCTCGGATTACCACTCATTTGCGCGGCAAGCCCTGCCCATAATTGCGCGGCTGGATCTTCAGCCACTTCTGGCTCGCTCAACAAATCTAGCGCGGCCTTGCCATGCCCGCCCATCAATGTGGCAATGCCCTCAAGGGCCAAAAGCTCTGGCGAGCGTTCTAGCGCGGGCACATCCGCGCGCAATTGCCGAATGACACCAGAGGCTTCCGCTCCCAAATCCCATGCGACGAGGAAGCGCGCCAAATCCAGACGTGCGGTTATCTTATTGTTGGTGTCACCTAATTCAATCGCAGCTTTCCTGCGTAATTTATTGAGATTATTGGCGAAATCGGCCTTTGGCCCTAAGCGCCACGACTTAAAATCAATAAAGCCTGGTGCCGTGATTGGTGTGGCATTTAGGTCATCGGCTGCTGCCAAGCCAGATAAGGCCATACCTTGCGGACGGACCAAGACAAAGCCATCAACATCGCGGCGCAGCTGGAAATCATCGGTGCGCGGCACGACCACAAGCCCATGAAAGGTTTCAGGCAAGACGGCTTCCAAATAAGAACGCTGGGTACCCAAGCTGCTGACGGGCCCCAATGCCAAGCCGACCAGCAAAGTATCGCCTACTTCAGGGTCCGTTACCACACCGGTCGCAGCACCATCTGGTACCAAAGCCTTTACACGTGAGGTACCATCCAAAGCCTGCTCGCGCACCAAGCCAACCGACCGACTGGTCACTTGCTTTTGCGGCGAAAGAACCAGCTTCCATTTTGGCCCGATCGAGGTTGGGGTTGCTTGAACCTCTGGGGGTGCAACGATGCGAACGCCAGAGACCCCCTCCCCACGGACTTTTTCGATACGGGATAGATATTTGCCACTGGGCACACGCCCAATGTCCATATCGGCAGAAGTGGCAAACAACGCATAGATGGAATCGCCACGACGATACACCACGGCCGGGGCTGGGGCTTCAAAATCAAACTCTAGCTGCATTTCCTTGCCGACCATAGCACTGCTCATCCGGACCCGGCCGGAAGGTGCGGGATCTGGCCGCTGTGCCAGCAGCGCCTCAGCATCCATTTCACTGGCTTGAGCTTCGGCGGTTTTAGCTTCAGGTGGCGTCCCGTCGGTTTCACCGGCCTTTGGATCTTTCTGAGCGCCCGGCTTGCCCGCAACGGACTTAGGCTCAGGAGAGCCAATCTTGTCGCCGGCTTCGTGCTGTAAGGCCTCGATGGTATCAGGGTTTGCCCCTTCGGCCAGAATGTCGATCAGGATCGCATTGCCATCGCGGCTGTGGCGTACGACGCTGCCTGGAGCTACATCGAGCAAAAAGGACGAATCGGTATCGGAATTATAGCGCGCGGCATCCTCAACCCGCGCTGGCGGGCGATTCCGGATTGCGGCCGTATCAAAGGCAAATTTGCCCGGTAATGCAATCGCCAAACGGTCGCCTCGACGTGCATAGCCATGGGCGGGCAGCGGAAACTGATTGCCAACGCGCGACAGGCGCAGACGGGTGAATTCCTTGGACTCAAGCACATCGACTTGAATCTTTGGCGCTCCAATTGGTGCAGCGCCATTGATCATCTTCTTTGGCGGGCCGGACTCATCGACGGGGCCTTCGCCTGCTTTGTTAGCTGTCGTGGCAGCAGCTATCGGCTTGGCTTCACCTTCAAAAGGCGGAGGCGCTTCGGCATTTGACATCACAAAGTCAAAGGCTTGCACGTTGCCGACACGGCTTGTGATCACGCGAGTGGGCTGCAACAGCGCCACGCGAATGGTGCGCTTGTCGGTGCTCAAAGCTGCTGACGCGACAAAATCAGGTGCGCCCTTGGCAAAAGCCATGGGATCGGCCTCAATCGCACGCGGCAATCGGATCATGGCCAGCCCATTATTGGGCGTTGCAACTGCTGTAGCAGAAAGATTGGTACCAGCAGGCCAAGCGATCAACAGGCGGGCATAGGTCGCATCTTGGCTGGACGAGAGCGTGACGCCTTTGAGACCTTGTAGCGCCGAAGGTGCGGCACCGCCTGCAGGGGCAGCGTTTTGGCCATAGGCCATCGGCGGCGACGCAAGCGCCACGCAGACAACATAAGCAAGTAACCGACGCAATTTGGCCATCTGGTCTCTAAGTCAGATCTCTTATGCTCGCCGCTAAGCCACGTCTGGCCTAGTTTCTGGAGAAATCTGCTTATGCCTGAATCCGGTTAAGTTCCCCTTACCACCAAAGTGTGGGCGGCAGAGGTCCAATAGGGCCCAATTAGGCTTTGGGTCTCTGGGCCGGGTCTGCCGGGGCCTGACCGGTTGCAGCCTTTGCAGCAGGCTGTGGGGTCGATGGATTATTGGGTGCCTTTGGCGCTGGTGCGCGCGGCGCGGTTGGCCCCGCCCCTGCCGGACCTGTGCCCTTTGCATCCAAAGCAGCATTGGCCGCAGCCGACCCCTTTGGGGCTGGGCCGCCTTTGGCTTGGTTAGATAAAGCCGCTTGCTGACCGGGTGCCTTGGCAGGCGGGGCTTTAGCCGCAGGTGCTTTGGAAGCAGGAGGGGTAGCAGCTGGGGCCGCGGCTGGTGCGGCTGCATTTTGCGGTGCCGCTGGTGGATTGCCCGCCATGACAGGCAAGGTTGGCGCATCGATCTCAGCTAAGCGGCGGGTCACCTCGCGCGCACGCTCTGGCGACATTTTTGCGAGAATAAGCGAGAGCGGTTGCTCCTTCATTTTCTGCGCGATCTTCAGCAAGACTTCGGTGTCCAAACCTTCCCAAACAGCGGCCGCATCCTTGGGCTTCATTTTCTCATAGACGCGGACGAGCGAGGTGATGCGCTGAGACTCCAAATCATCAACTTGACCTAGCAGCTTCTGCAGATTGCCTTCTACCGCCTTCAAAGCATTCATCCGCTCTTGGATTTTCGCATCGGTGTTAGCGAGCAGATTTTCGCGTGTGACAATATCGCGTTCGCGTGTGTCCAGCGTTTGACGACGCTCTTGCAAGGTCTGCAGCAAGCGAAACTCAGCGGCACTGATGCCTGCTTCCTTGGCCAAATCGACCGGCAAACACATGGGTGGCCCCGCCTTCGGGGCGGCGGCCCCGCCAGCTGCTGCTGGTGCAGCCGCATCGGCAGATGCTGCAGCTTCCTTCTTGGCAGGCTCGCCCGCAGCCATGGCATTGGTCGCATCAAATGCAACGCGGCCGACTTGTGCCAAGCCGACCACGCCTAAACCTATAGCCAAAGCCGTTAGAGGCCGGAGCTTAAACTTCATCTCAAACCACCCCATGTTTCAGCCAATGGGCGCGCGCGCCGCGTCAGCCGGAAATCTTCTTCTGCTTCTTCTTCATCCCAGCGCAGGTCGCGCTTTTGACGAACTGGAGCTGGCTCTGGTGCCGCGGCTGGCTTGATCTCGACGGCCCGGGCCGTTGTGACCAGAAACTTCAAGGCCTCAGCAGTCGCCCGCGCTTCCTCGATGCTGCGCTGGAGGTCTTCACCAGCGGCTTCCGACACCGACTTCAAGGCCGATACAGAAGCCTCTGCCCGGCCCACAGCAAGCGCCAGCTCTGCAGCCGCCGCAGCTACACCATCCTTGCCTTCACGAAGGGCGGTGATTTTACGGTCCAGACGGATACACAAAACCGCAATGCCCAGCATCGCAACAGCCAGAATAACTTGCGCAATGGGGATATAAAGGTCGGTCATTGCTTCATCAGCTCCCGTCTTGCCGAGTTTGTAAGAGGCCCATCCAGTGACAAAGCGATCGCACGGCCCATCTTGCCCATGCGACCTTTGGTCAAAGCAATCTGACCGCAACGCAATTCCACGCTGCCATCTGGGGGTTGGTTCAAGAACACGGTTTCACCGACTTTCAAGTTCAATAAGCGGCCGAGTGGCACCGGCAATTCATCGAGGACCGCTTCAACCTGCATGTCCGTCGACCAAAGTTCGGTGGCCAAGTGGCCTTCCCAAATATTATCCCGGCCAAATTTCTCACCCATGAATTGCTGGATGAGCATTTTACGGATCGGTTCAAGCGTTGCGTAAGGAAGAAGAAGCTCTACGCGTCCGCCACGGTCTTCCATGTCGATCCGCATTTTGATCATGATGGCGGCGTTGGCAGGACGCGCGATAGCGGCAAAGCGCGGGTTGGTCTCGATCCGGTCCAGTGAGAAATCAACCTGCTTCAAGGGTTCAAACGCGGCCTGCATATCTTGCAAGATCACCTCGATCATCCGCGTGACCAGCATGCGTTCAATCGTCGTATAGGGACGGCCTTCGATACGCATCGCAGTTGTCCCACGACGACCGCCCAAGAGCACGTCCACAATCGAGTAAATCAGATTGGAATCAACGGTCATCAGGCCGTAATTGTCCAATTGCTCGGCGCGGAAAACGGCCAGAATGGCCGGCAATGGAATGGAGTTCAGATAATCGCCAAACCGGATCGAGGAAATATGATCGAGCGAGACTTCGACGTTGTCAGATGTAAAGTTACGCAAGCTGGTCGTCATCAACCGCACCAAGCGGTCAAAGACGATTTCCAACATAGGCAGACGTTCGTACGAGACCAGCGCGGAGTTAATAATCCCGCGGATGCCGTTCTTTTCGTCGCTATCATCATCACCAAGGTCAAAACCCAAGAGCGAGTCGATTTCGTCCTGATTGAGAACCCGTTCGGCACCAATGGCAGAGGCTGAAATGGTCTTGCCGGTTTCCCCGCCAACCATAGCTTCCCATTCAGCGGCAAAGGCATCATCGCCACCACCACCACCGCCACCATCGCCCATGGCTTCTGCTTCCCAAGCAGCCGCCATGGCATCTTGATCGAGATCGTCCGCCATTATTGGACCAACATTTCTTCGATGAGCACGGCATCGACTTGGGCCGGGGCAATCGCCAGATTGACCCGCTTCAAAAGTTCAAGCTGCAGGCGTGAATACCCCGCCGAGCCTGCGATATCTTCCATGCGCAACTCACGCAGGAAGCCGGTATATTGGTCGAGAATGCGCGGCAAAAGTGGCTCAATTGTCTCGGCGGTTTCCATATCCTTGGCTTGCAGAGTCAGGCGGAGCTTTAGATAGGCCGGACGCGAGTCCGCGGTTGCAATGTTGACGATCAAATCTGGCAAGGTCAAAAACCCTTCGCCATTGGGACCTTCAGCCAGCTTAATGCCGCCCTCACCATCCTTCTTTTCGCCACCCTTTTCGTCCTTGCCCTTTTCCTTCTTCTTCTCGTCCTTTTTCTTCTTCTCGTCTTCCTTGCCCTTCTCGCCATGCGCGTCGGCGACGGCGGCAGGCTTCTTAGCGAAAACAAGGAAATAGGCCGCAGCCCCGCCGCCGCCTAGCAGCAAGATGGCTGGCAGAACAATGAAGAGGATCAGCTGCTTGCCGGCAAGTTTCTTCTTGCCGCCACCGCCTTCTTCGCCTTCGGCGCCATCAGCGCCCTCAGGAGGAGCTTCACCCTTTTTCTCTTTTTTTCCGGCCATTAGATTCTCTCACAGGCTTGAACGAGCCCCGACTCAGCGAGCACGCATCGGCATTTTAGGACACGGTGAGTTAAGCCAATCGTGGTTAATGAAATGTCACCAAATCTTAACCATGCGGCAAAAACTGCCGAGAGACAGGCCAAAAACGCCCTATCCGGCCAATTCTTCACGGCATCATCTGCCGAATTCGGATCCCATCTATTTTAGAATATTGAATTTTAATGATTAATTCTTGGCCCATCTCTTGCAAGGTGTAGGGCCTGGCTCAGAGAATTTGGTGCCAAAGCGCATCGTGGGCTCACCTAGAAGGTAGACAAAGAGATGGACAATACACTTCTCATCACTGTTTCAGCTCAAAATGCTTTGCGGCGACAAATGGATGTCGCGGCAAACAATATGGCGAACGTGTCAACCGCTGGCTTCAAGTCAGAATCGGTTCTGTTTGAGCCGGTTATTCGCCGCCCTGCCTCCATTGCTGAAAGACCCAAGACGGTTGAGTTTGTCCGTGACTATACGATCGCGCGCGATTTCCGCCCCGGCGCTTTGCAGCGCACCGATAATCCGCTTGATTTTGCCTTAGCTGGCGAAGGCTATTTCACCGTGCAGACCCCGCAAGGCAATGCCTATACCCGCGACGGTCGCTTCCAAATGGACACGCAAGGCCGCATCGTCACCGGTGATGGTCGCCCCGTCCTCGACACCGCCGGCCAACCGATCACACTCGACATCACCCAAGGAGAGCCCTTGGTCGCCAAAAACGGCTCTATCCAGCAAAATGGCGTGACAGTGGCCCAATTGGGCATTGCGCGCTTTGACCGCCCTGGCGCGCTCGACAAAGTCGGCGACAATCTGTGGCGACCGACGGGTGAGGCGGCGCAAGTCGCGGCCGACCCACAAGTTGTCCAAGGCATGATTGAGGGCTCCAACGTCGTCGCTGTGTCAGAGCTCACCCGTATCATGGAAATTAGCCGCGCCTTTGAAAGCGCGACCCGCCTACAAAAACAAACTGAAGACTTGCGTGGCCGAGCGATTGAACGCCTTGCCCGGGTTCAAGCCTAATCTGACTAAAGGACCAAGCACATGCGCTCTATGAATATCGCAGCTACCGGCATGTTGGCCCAACAGCTCAATGTTGAAGTCATATCGAACAACATCGCCAACATGAACACCACTGGCTTTAAGCGCCAACGCGCTGAGTTTCAGGATTTGATCTATCAAAATCTCGAACGCCCCGGTGCCACAACGTCAGACTCTGGCACGATTGACCCGACTGGGGTTCAAGTCGGTTATGGGGTGAAAACAGGCTCGGTCTATCGCATCGCCGAGCAAGGCAGCCTGACCCGGACCGACAACAAATACGACATGGCGATCAATGGTCGCGGCTATTTTCAAGTGCTGCTGCCAGACGGGCGGACGGCCTATACACGCGCGGGCAATTTCTCGTCCTCGCCAACCGGGCAAATCGTGACGGGCGATGGCTATATCGTACAGCCTGAAATTCAGATCCCCGATGGAGCCCTCGATTTCTCGATTTCACCCTCGGGTCAAGTCCAAGCCATTATCTCGGGCCAAACGGCACCTCAGGATCTGGGTCAGATCACGCTGGCAGGCTTTGTGAACCCAGCAGGCCTAGAAGCCTTGGGCGATAATCTGTTGGTTGAAACGGCGGCCTCTGGGCCTGCGACCATTGGCAACCCAACTGGACCGGGTCTTGGCTCGATCAATCAGAATTATGTGGAAGCGTCCAACGTCAATCCGGTGTTTGAGATTTCAGCCCTCATCATCGCCCAGCGCGCTTATGAGATGAATTCGAAAGTTATCAATGCCACCGACGAGATGATGCAAGCCACATCTCAAGTCCTCCGGTAACGCGTAGATGAACGCGCGCCGCCCCCTTCTCCGCTTAAGCTGGGCTTATTGCCTTGCCTTCGGCCTATTGGCTGTCCCTGTCGTGCAGGTCAGCCCTGGTTTTGCCCAATCGGCGCAAGCGTTTCCCGTCTTGTCGCTGAAAGCCAATCCGCGCTCCGACAAGGCGCAGATTACTTTTGGCGATGTATTCAACAATGCTGGGGCCTATGCCAACCAGCCCATCGCGCGCTCACCTGGCCCCGGTCAGATGGTCGTCTTTGGTGCAGCGCCCTTACAAGCGCGTGCGCGAGCAGCTGGCATGAATTGGCCAAACCAAGAAGGCGTCCGCCAGATTATTGTCAATGGCCCCGGCCGCACAGATCCATTAATCCCTATCCAACCAACGGCCTCAGCACCTGGTGTGCCCGAAATCCGCCAGCGGGCCAGCGCGCCAACTGCCCCTGCCCGGCCCGAAGCGGTCGCTGTCTTGGGTCGCACCGTTCAGCGGGGTGAAGCTATTCAAGCCGAGGATGTGGTTTGGATCGATACACCCAGCAATGCGCCCCGCGATGCTTTAGCAGACCCTGAGGCCTTGATCGGCAAGACCGCCAAGCGGGTCCTACTGGCCAATACGCCTTTGCGCGCCATGGATGTGATGGACACGCCATCTGTTCGCCGCAACGAACCCGTGACCCTGATCTATGAAGCCGACGGCCTCAAGCTCTCGGTGCGAGGCAAAGCCCTAGGCGATGCAGCCATAGGGGCCAGCGTAAAGGTTCTAAACCCACAATCCAACAAAGTGCTGGAAGCCATCGTCGATGGTCCAGGCACAGCCCGCGTAATGCTAAGCCAACTGTCGGCCCGCGTGCCTAATCAGAATGGAGTCAATTGATGCAAAAGTTGAGCATGATGATTGTAGCGGCCCTGACCCTGACGGGCTGTGCCTCGACCATCGAAGAAGTGCGCACCGCAGGCAAACCGCCGGAAGTGACCCCGATTGAAAACCCGGCCTATGCCGCAACGGGGCGTCGCCAAGTCGTGATGCCAATGCCAGCCCAGGAAATGAGCCAGGCCTCGTCAAATTCCTTATGGAAAGCAGGCTCGCGGCAATTCTTCAATGATCCCCGCGCCTCCAATATCGGCGATATTTTGACCGTTCTGATCCAGATCAATGATCAAGCGCAATTGAACAATTCGACGGGCCGCACCCGTAAATCCACCATGGATGGCGGCGTGACCAATTTCTTTGGCTTAGAGCAGATACCCGGAAAAGTCCTGCCGGAGGACTTTGATCCTTCGACCATGGTGGGGGCCAGTTCCAATGGGGCATTTGCAGGCCAAGGCCAAGTGGCGCGCAACGAGAAAGTCGATATGACGGTTGCAGCAATCGTCACTCAAGTCCTGCCGAACGGCAATCTGGTCGTCGCGGGTCGCCAAGAAGTGCGCATCAATAATGAATTGCGTGAGCTTTTGGTCTCAGGGATTGTGCGGCCGCAAGATATTACCTCAGCTAATCAGGTTCGCCACACGCAAATGGCTGAAGCCCGGATTTCCTACGGCGGGCGCGGCCAAATCACGGCCTATCAACAGCCACCCAAAGGTCAGCAGATTTTGGGCGCGATCAGCCCCTTCTAATCAGGGCTGATCGAGACCACTTAGTCGTCGCGGTGAATACGCTCTGACCGCTCATGGCGTTCTTGGGCTTCTAAGCTCAAGGTCGCCACCGGGCGAGCCATCAGGCGGCCCAGGGAAATAGGCTCACCCGTTTCATCGCAATAGCCGTACGAGCCATCTTCAATCCGGCGCAAGGCAGACTCGATTTTCGAGATTAGCTTACGCTGACGGTCACGGGCCCGCAGCTCAATGCTCTTATCGGTTTCAGCCGACGCGCGGTCGGCCACATCTGGCAGCGAGGCGGTTTCAGTTTGCAGATGCGACAGCGTATCTTTGGAGTCGGCTAGGATCGACTCTTTCCAATCTTGCAGTTTTTTGCGGAAATACTCACGCTGCCGTTCATTCATGAACTCTTCGTCGTCGGAAGGCACATAGTCACTAGGAACACCGGTGTTTGGCATAACTATCGTCGTCATGACGTACCCCTGTTTCTGCATGTGAACGATAAAGGCATCGCACGATGTCTTCGCGCTATAGTGAAGCCTGAGACGGCTCGCAAGGCGCTAGAAACATTGCGCTGGGCCCTGAACTGCTAAAAGAATTGACAATCGGTCCGACTGGAAAGCACCGTCTGGCAAATTGGGGCGCTACCGCCCTAAAGCGCGCGCTCGAGTTTGGCGAGTTCAACTTCGGCCCGCAGCTCAACATCATCAAGAAGGGCATTGAGGGATGGATCATCAACCGCATCCCGATGCTCACGCAAGGTCTGAGACAGGCGGGCGACTTGTTCGCGGCTAACGCCCCCACCCAAAATGGCGACCCGTATCTCATCCAATTGGTCGAGTAGGGTCGATGAGCGACGGGTGGCTCGACGGCGACGCTCTACGACATCGTCTTCGCCCTGAAGTGCCAATAATGCGCCTACATTGGCAATCGAGGTGGCTGACATGGCGCGATTGACTTGCGCGGGTCCCCCCTCCACTTGGCCAGGCAACACAAAGCCAGGCGCCGCACCGCCCGTGGCACGGCGCGCCCCAGAGACAGTGGATGTGGACGTGGGCGCATTAACTTTCATAAACATGACTCATGAGCTGCCCCGGTTAAGGCCTGATTAATGCGTGACAAATGTTCGCAAGCAGGCGGCAGAATGCGACTAGCCCTAGGCAAAGCTTGCCGATCCATTGACCAAGGGGCGCTGAGCCCAGACGACGAAAGCACTGTTTTAAATCATTTTTCTCCGACCAATTCCCGGCATGATTTTAGCATGGCTAAATCCAATGACACAGTTATTTACGCCCGTAGTCCGTCTTGTTTCCGCCGCCCTGATTTTAGGGCTAATCAGCCTTGGCTTTGCCTTGCCATCGCAGGCCATGGCCCAATCGCGCATCAAGGATTTGGTGCAGATTGAAGGCGTCCGCGACAACCAATTGATCGGTTATGGCATTGTCGTTGGCCTCGCCGGGACGGGCGATGGGCTGCGCAACTCCCCCTTCACGAAGCAAAGCTTAGAAGCCATGCTGGAGCGGATGGGCGTGAATACGCGTGAGCAAAATCTGCAGACCAAAAACGTCGCCGCCGTCATGGTGACCGCCAGCTTACCCCCTTTTGCCACCCAAGGCACACGTCTGGATATCTCAGTCTCAGCCTTTGGCGATGCCAAAAGCTTAGAAGGCGGCACTTTGCTAGTAACCCCGTTGATGGGCGCGGATGGCCAAGTTTACGCGGTGGCCCAAGGTCAATTGACCGTTGGTGGCTTCACCGCCACGGGCAATTCTGGCACCAGCGTCAGCCGTGGCGTCAGCACCAATGGCCGCATCGCCAATGGCGCGCTGATCGAGCGCGAGCTTCATTTTGACCTCGCAGGTCAAACCGAACTCCGTCTTGCTTTACGCAACCCAGACTTCACAACGGCCCGGCGCATTGCCAACGCCATCAACACCAATCTGGGTGTGGCAGCTGCTTCCGTTGACAATCCTTCAACCGTCGTCATTTCCAAACCGATTGGCTATCCCGGCGACATGGTAAGCTTGATTAGCCGGATCGAGCGCCTGACCGTGACCCCCGATCTGATTGCCAAAATCGTCGTCGATGAAGCCTCCGGCATTGTCGTGATGGGTGATAATGTGCGCGTGTCTACGGTTGCCGTCGCCCAAGGTAATTTGACCGTCTCGGTGCAAGAGACTCCATTGGTTAGCCAGCCCAACCCACTGAGCCAAGGCGAAACGACGGTCGTGCCGCGCTCTAGCGTGACTGTGGAAGAAGATAAGGGTGATTTGACCGTTATACGTGGCGGCGTGCCGCTGCGCGATCTGGTCGAAGGCCTCAATTCGCTGGGCGTCAACCCACGTGACCTCATTCAAATTCTCCAGGCGCTGAAGGCTTCTGGTGCGCTGCAAGCTGACATCGAAGTGATGTAAGGGACCCAAAGAAGATGGATGCGATTGCCCCAGTTATGCCCTTCGCCCAGACCCAATCGGCTTCGGTTGAAGTGCTGGGTGCGCGGGCCAAGACCCTGAAATCCAGCGCCGAAATGGATAAGACCGCACGCGAGTTTGAGCGCATGGCCTTGGCGCAAATGCTGTCCTTGATGGAAACAGACACGGACATCTCAGATTCCATGTTTGGCGGTGGCGCAGCCGAACGCGCCTTTCGTCCATTCCTGACCGAAGAATATGCCAAGGGCTTTAGCGAGCAAGGCGGCATCGGCATCGCCACCGCCGTGAAACGAGAAATGTTGAAAATCCAAGAGCGCGCGCAAGCAGCGGGAGTATAAATCATGACCCTAATGGCCAACGACCCTAGCGACCTTATGGACCAATTGATCTTGCTGACGCGACGGCTCGCCGATCTGGCGGAGCGACAAGCGGCTTTATTTGAAGGCAGTCGCTTCTTGGAAGCGCAAGCCTTGAACGAGGAATCTGCGCGTTTGGCCAATGTCTATGCGCTGGAGAGCCGCCGGATCGCCCAAAACCCGGCCGTTCTCGAAGGTGTGTCGTCTGTTTTGAAAGCAACCCTTACGGTGGAAACAGAGCGCTTTAAGGCTGCCATGGAAGCACATGAGCGGGCATTGGGTCGTCAACGCGCCTTGGCTGAGGGACTGGTTCGCGCCATTGCGGAAGAAGCGGTAGCGGCCCGCCCGACCCCTGTGGCTTATGGTCCTGGTGCACAAGCCTTCCGCGACACGAGCGCTGTTGCCCTGGATCGCCGGGCTTAATTGAGGCCACAATTACCAGCTGGAACACCGCAGGGAAGCGGCAGCGGAAGCAGTTGGGACTTGCCGCTGCCCCATTTCATGGGGAAGCTCTCCCGAAGGGACTGAAGGGGTTTCTAAAGCACCACACAGCAAAAAGGCCGCCCCAAGGGGCGGCCTTCGTGTTTAGGGAGACCCTAAAGCTTAGTGCTCGACGTTGCGCCACACTTGGCGATACGAGAACCACAAGAGGATGGTGAGGATCAACAAGAAGCCCATCACCCCAAAGCCGGTGATCTTGCGTTGGGTCTGATGTGGCTCAGATGCCCAGCTCAAGAAAGCCACGACGTCATGGGCCATTTGGTCCACAGTCGGCTTTACGCCCTTGTTGCCTTCAGTGTCGGCGAAAGTCACTTGCTCATCCACCATCGGCGGACCCATAGCAATCACACCGCCTGCCATATACGGATTGTAATGCTTGCCTTCAGGAATAGACTTATCCTTTGGCGGGGTTTGATCATAGCCGGTCAGCAGCGAATAGACGTAATTACCGCCATTGTGACGAGCCTTGATCAAGGCCGACATATCGGGAGGCATGGCCCCGCCATTGGCAGCCTTTGCTTGGGCTGGGCTCTCGAAGGGCGAGACGAACTTGTCTGAGGGCAGACCGGGGCGCTCAACCTCATTGCCATCCGCATCAACAACTTTCACCGTGTACGTTGCGGCAATCGCCTTTACGACAGGGTTTTCATTTGGATT
>CALRLV020000014.1:0-18704 GCA_943368895.1 Ferrovibrio terrae | reverse complement strand
AAGTATTCAGGATCATCGAATACTTCCTCTGGCTTCTTCCTTGTCTCGCGAACAACGGCACCTTCGTCAAACGATTCACCGAAAATTGTCTCAGAGTATCGGCGCAACTCAGTAGCTGCTTCTTCGCCGGAACCCAGCGTTGCAGACGATCCGACGCAAACCAAATGATTGACCGGCGTGCTCAGGCGATATTTCAACCGCCGTAAAAGGAGAGCGAGATCCGCCCCTTGCGCCCCGTCGAAGGTGTGCATTTCGTCAACCACAAGAAAGCGCAGGCTGTCAGGATCATTGTGTTCCCAAAGTGGTTTGTCGCGACTGCGAAGCAGCAGATAGTCGAGCATCTTATAGTTGGTTAGTAGAATGTCCGGTGGATTCCTCCTCATCGTTTCGCGATGAGTGATTATGCTCTCTGGTGTCACTTCGTGCACAGGATTCTGGGGTTCCGCATCGGCATAGATGCCAGCACGTACTCCGCTTAATGATGGGATACTGGATATGGCCGACGCAATCCGGCGCGCTTGGTCGGTCGCTAGAGCGTTCATTGGATAGATCAGGATTGCCTTGATACCAGGCTTGCCTTTGTTCCGCCGACAATGGTCTAGGATTGGCCAAAGATAAGATTCCGTCTTACCGGAACCGGTTCCAGTTGCGACCAAGGTTGAACGCATCTCGTCCCCGCTTAGTCGGGCAAATGCGTCGGTTTGATGCTGATAGGGGGCAAAGCGCAGCGGCACCTCCGGGAAGGGCTGCGCCCACGTCCCGTCTGCAGCTCCGTCAATTTGCCGAAACGGCATATCGACCGAAATCCACGGACCCTTTATGAAGTTAGGCGGATCAGCAATGAATCGCTCGACCATCCCTTTGAAGGCAGGGCTAGTCGTATTCAACGTCGTGTGAACGAGTTCTCGAAGACTGTCTTGAACGTGATGGGCTAGAAGAATTGGGTTCATCTCAAGCGGCTTTCTCGGATTTCAGCCGTTCAAAATGGACCCACGCACGACGGTAGTCTTCGATTCGATCGCATTGGGTAAAGGGGCCGACAAAGTGACGCGTGATGGTGCGGGGGCCACCAGGCATCGTGTCATCGATGGCGGTGCAGGTAAGCTCGGCTGGATTCTCTGCGAGTATTTTCTCCCAAGCTGCGCGACCAGGGCTTTTGCCACGGTCGTCGAGCCAGCCGATTCCCAGAAGCCCTCGTGAGCAGGTCCATACAATCCGGCCGTTCTGGTCGTACCAAGTGCCGCCCTCATTCATCTGAAGGACCGGGAAGTAGATGCGGTAGATCTCGATCAACTGGTCAAGGGTCAGGCCAAGCGACTGAGCGACCAAAACATCGATCTCCAACAGAGCTAGACGACGGGCGAATTCGGTGCGTAGCCCCACGTTTCGGTTCCAGCCCTCCGCTCCTTCATCATGGCCTTCTCCGCGAAGACGTTGGTCCGACGACGACCATTGAAGTCTTTCAGACCTCACTGCCATATTGTTCCACAGCGCAGAATAGTGAGAACTGATGCAATTTAGTCTGAGAACCCGAGAAATTGCATTGGGCGAAATCGAAACAACCGGGAACGACCCGACTTCATCTTCATATAGATTTTGCTTTCCGGTGGACTTGATCAAGAAGTCTGAAACCAAAGACATCGAGAAGGCCCCAAAAGCCAAGAGATCGTTCTCATCCGCAAATGCGACGCTTTGAACGGAGTCGATGTGAGCTACGCCGGGAGGAATCAGGGCGCTAATGACGGTCCTCTCATTGTTGAGATTCAGCATTTTTCGAAAAGCAACGCGATAGTGATCAACTTGGGATAAAACAGGATTCCATTCGCATCGGGGCAAACGGCTTCTGTATGCGGACTTCTCAATGGCTGAGCCAAAATTGGTTCTCGGCAAATAGTCGTCTGGGATAGCAACTAGATCCACCGGGTCATAATCAGAGTTTTTTCGGACAATCGATCGAGGGGTCTTGTAAATGGGGTTGGCCACGTGAAAGATGGGACCTTGGATGATTAATGAGTCTGGTTTCCGAAATTTAGTAACTTTTTCTATTGTTCCGTCTTTTTGAGCGGAAGCTTCATTCCATATAGAGGAAACCTGCCACTTTTTGACTTGTGCACTTAAAGTTTTGTGATCAGAAGTGTTTGAAATGAGAGACTTAGCGTACTTCTCCGAAATTTTCTGGTTTTCAGCGAGCTTGCGAAATACATCAAGAATTGAAGATGAGTAAGGTTGAACAAATCGAGTTTCTAAATGATCGGAGTTCTGACTTTCAGTAATGCTTGAAATCACCCTAAGGTCTCGCTCTGTAATCCTTATCATCCGATCTTTATGACCCCGCGTGTCCCAGCTCCCATCTGCGCTTTTTACGAGCGGTACATCCCCTGCCCCGTCATGCAGAATAGATTCCTCAACTTGTGACGGAAGTAACGCCGCAGTGAATTGTTCAAAACACGGACTGGAATCCTTTCCGCTGTAAATGTTCAAGCTGAACCTTATGTGATGATGCACCTCTGAGAAGTTTTTTGACTTCAGTCTGTTAACGAACTCAAAATGCTTGACGATCCGCGCATACCAGTGGCGCCGGAACGCCCCCGACTTCGGGTCGCCAAGATGGCCGTCCTGATGGATCAAAGCCGCATAGCCCTCGGGTGCTACCAGCCGGAACGACAGGTCGATGAAACAGCGATAGAGGTTGTTTGACCCGCCTCCTGCGAAGGGGTTCATCACCTCGGACGAGGTCACCTCCATCGCCCCCCGGGTCGACACGAAGTCCTGAAGGAATGCCTCGACCGCCGGAACCGTCCGCCCGTCGCGCCGCACGGACGGTGCCTTTGGGAGCGCATCGCCCAGAACCTTCTTGGCGTCCGACGCCGACAGACCCGCATAAAGCGGGTCGATATCCGCAAGGACCAACCCCTCGTTCCACGAGGGCTTGGCCCAAGGCGGGTTCCCGACGATCACGTCAAACCCGCCCCGCGCACGCATTACGTCGGCGAAGATCAGGTCGAAATGCACGAACCGCTCACGCTCGGCCACCTCAACCGCGACGCCCAGCCAGTCGAAGGTTTCGATCAGCGCTTCTACATTCGTTTCCTGAAACAAGCTATCCTGCCGTTTGGATGCTGCCTTGAACAGGTCGCGCGCAGGCGCATCGGGTTCCAGCAGGTCGAGAAAATCGGGGGATGGGTCCTGGATGTCCCCAGTGCTTTCCATGGCGAGCGACCCGTCGGCGGAAAACCCGCCATCAAGGATCAGGCGCATGCCTTCGAGAAACTCCTTCCGGTTTGGCAGCAAGTCAGCCTTGTCCAGCGGCCAGAGCCAGAGCGCGCACCAGGCATCCATCGCCGTCTTCAGCCGCTTGTAGGGCAGCGTGTTGGTCGCGTGATCGGCCCCGATGAGGTGCGCGTTCAGGCGGACCTTCTCATGGAAGTCCAACCGCTTGTTACCTGGCATCACCTTGTCAGGCCAGAGGATGATCTCGTCATTTGCCGCCGCCCGCGTCTTGGCGAGGTCCACGGAGACTTGCTCAAAGAGCTCTTCTGCGATCCGGCTAAGCTTCTGGACCAACTTGATTTCGTGAGGTTCGAGTTTCTGAAAAAAGCCGCCTTTCCGCCACTCCTTGATCTGGTCCTGC
The DNA here is from genome assembly GCA_943368895.1 of Ferrovibrio terrae. GTDB lineage: Bacteria > Pseudomonadota > Alphaproteobacteria > Caulobacterales > Aquidulcibacteraceae > Aquidulcibacter. The sequence continues at coordinate 15,073 of CALRLV020000014.1, read as the reverse complement.
GCGGATTTCGCAAAGGGTGAGATCGACTTTTCCTTGTCGAAGTTCGCCATATCCTTGGCGGGCAGTAGCCACTGCCAGACATGCGCGTCTGGAAGCCGCTTGCGCCAGCCAATCTCGTCTGGTTTCCCGTTGAACCAGAGGTCGCCCTGCGCCTTGGCGCTGAGAACCGATGGGGCATAGGCGGCCCGGCGCGCGCCGATCAGGGAGTTCCCGGCATGTAGCTGGTCACCAAACCAAGGAGAGAACTCGCTGCTATGCAAGCTGTTCAGCCAGAGCGATATCGCACCCAGTTCGACGGCGATCGGGTTCTGGTCGACCCCGAAGCAATTCCGGTCCGCGATGTAGGCACGCACTCGCTGTTTCTCGAGCACGATTTCCTCTTGCGGGATCGTTCGGCCAGTCTCCTTTTGCTTGCGCTCAAGATATAGGTCGGCGAGTTGGTTCGTGGTCTCCACAAGGAAAGCGGCGGACCCCATCGCGGGCTCGAGGATCTTTAGTTCTAGCAGCTGGTCGGCGCTCAGATCGCGGCATCGTTCCATTAGCGCGTTCTTGACCAGCAGCCGGGCCAACGGTTCCGGTGTATAGTAGGACGCGGATTTCTCGCGGTCGCGGCCCGCCAGTCGATAAATGAAGCTTCCCTTTGGATAGACGAGCGCTTCCGGCCCGATGAACACGATCTCATCTGGGGCGAACTCATTGATCCGAGAGCGAGGAACGAACCAGCTCGGGGCTAGCTTGTCTACCTTGTCACGGCGGAATACGTCCTCTTGTTCAACCTCTTCATGACCGAGCAGATCTTCTCCTTCGTCTTCCTCCTCCTTGGACGTATCCGCCTCTTCACCGTCCTCGGTCGCGTCGCTCGACCTGCCCTTTCGTGGCTTCAACTCGATCAAGTCAGTTTTGGCGACCACCCCCGTAAAGGAGATCAGGGTTTCATAGACGGCACCGAGTTGGCCGATTCCAAGCTTTGCGTATGAGATTCGACCGGTACTCTTGCCGGTAGACCGAAGCGAAAGGCGCCAGATAACCTTTTGGATAGCCTCGTTACGCAGTCGAAGCGCGCTAAGTAGAGGGGTGCTCTTGGGATCGAGTAGCGAAACTTTGACTTTTGGGAGCCGAAGCCCCGTCCCTTGCTCCTCATCTACGAGGTCACGGCCAATATAGAGAAGTCCTAGGGTTTGCTGCAGGCTTTCCCACAAGAAGCTTCCCGTCCGATCCGCCATCGTCCGAAGCGGCACGGACTCGAGCTCGCGCAGCGCCTCAAGGGAATAGCCGGTTGCGTAGATCGGATTGCGCATATCAAGCAGGTTCAAGCGCGGGTTGGCCTCGGCGTAAAACAAGAACAGAAGCCGGTACATATAGCGAAGGCACTCACGCGACAGCTCCGGTCCGTCGATCCAAACGCCACGCCGCGCTGCGTCTGGGAACGTCGATGGATATTTCCCGCCTGTGACCGCAATTACTTCCTGGCCCAATAGTTCAATTGCATCTCGAACTGTCCGCTTGAGTGAGGTTGTGACAGCGTTAGCATTTCGCTGCGCCTCCTCCTCGAGCCGATCTGAAATCGGCACCCCTTGTTCAGGGACGCGCGCTTCGCGGGAGATCAGGCAGGCCATTACAGTGAGCGTGTCCCGTTCAGCCCGGGTGAATATCTCCTGCAAGTCAAACCGCAACGCCGACCGCGCCGGCCACTTACGCTTGTCTATGAGCACGAGCTGCGAAAGGCCCAGTATCAGAACATAACGCGGCCCGTCGGTTAGCTCAAAAACACCTTCGGCAAGAGTAGATTCAATGGTCCGGTTTAGAAGGGCCGCTTCGTGCAGATCCGGCGGATGCTGATCTAAGACGAAGCAAGAACCTAGTGGGTCAGATGCCTCGTCATCGAGAGCCGGGATCGGTGCCTCGATTATCCAAAGTGCATCACGACCAGCTGTGTCCACGGCGCGTGAAACAAGCGGAATAACCGGTGCCCCTTCGAGTGCAGTATATGCGCCATCGCGCTTCCATTCATACCCAAGGGCAGTCACTACCGCATGTTGAAAATCCCGAACCAGCTCAGCACGACGAGACCGGTCAGGAGTGTTGCGAACTTGGCGTAAGGCTTCGACAGTGGGACTGGCTACCTGAGCGAGCCGCTCAACTGGGTGGCTTGCCCGATCAAGTCCAGACCAGAGACCGGTATAGACTTGAAGTTCCTCCTTCAATACATCCGACAGAGTCCCGGACGGGAAAAACTCAGCTTCGTTCTCGATCCCAATCAAATCCATTTCTCTATCCTAAAAATACGGCTTTGACGTCGACGTGAGGGTTCGGATCGGCCACCATCTTCCGGGTCCGCTCGAACCATTCCGTCCAGTCGTGGAATAGCTTATCTATCTCCAGCTCACGTTTGCGGCGGATTGTCAGGCGCCTTTTCTCAACGGGGGTTAGCTCTGCTTCGTTCGGTAGCTGCTCGCCAAGATCAAGCATTAGCTGGGCTTTAAACCGCGCCTCAAGTGCAGACAGTCGATCAAGGACTGCGCTCAGGTCACGCTCGATATCCGCTTCCCGAGCCTTTCGAAGATCGACGAGATGGCTCTGGAATCGGTCCACCGCGATTGGGATCAACGCTCTCGCGGCAGACAAGTCTTCGAGGGCGCGGCTTGGCGTTTCATCCGCAAGACGAGCTCGCGCAAGGAATGTATCGACCTCTTCAATGCGTACTGTGCCGTCGTTAGACCGTATTACCGCTGCCCAACAGTCGACGACAGGTGCGCCATTCGCGTTGGGTATTGCTCCGTGCAGAATCACAGCAACTTCGCCCGGCGGGAGGCGGCCTATAAGTGGCGCAACCGGAGCTGTATGCTCTGGGAAAAAGGTGCTTGCTCGGTCCGCGAACCATTCAAGGATGGGGTGCCCATCCCAAAGATATTGGACAATTGGCCAGGCCCGCTCTTGAGCCTTTGCGTCACTAATTGCTTGGTTTATTATGCCCGCCTGGTCCGTCAGTTCGATCCGGTCACCGGGGCCAACCGCCTCTTCTGGCATAAAGCGTCCGTCCACTGCGCCCTCGCTAGCATAACCGAACCCGTCGCGTGCCCGCATATCGTCAGGTATGGTCAGCTGGATCAGCCGATCTTGCACATTGATGCGCGGCATCTCAGAAAACAAGCTGTCTTCAGGCCGGGAAAGCCTCTCAATCATCGCGCGTGCATAAGTGAACGTGTCTGGGTAGAGGCGTGGTGGCCCTTGATCAGTCGAAGTTATCACCTCGGATGGAGCTGGAACCGCATAATCCCCAAAGAGTGCTGCAAATTCGTCGTCGATGGACATATGGTTTGTGACCTCAGCCGCGCGCTGATCCATTTGTCGCTCGAACGCTTCAGCGCCGATGCCAGACGCTATTGCCTCAGCGACTACAGCCTCCTCTCCATCCGCGTCTCCGGCACCGAGGAATACCGCTGGATCCCCGACGCCAGCTTGGGCGGCCACATCTTTCGCGACCAATTTTTCAAGAACCCACATCTGACGCACTTTTGGGTGCGTGCTATCACCTACAAAATAGCTAATCTGCGGTGGTCGATCCTGTCCGTAACGGTCAATGCGCCCGTTCCGCTGCTGAAACCTTAGAAGTGACCATGGCAGGTCAAAGTGGATCAAACGGTGACATTGGAAGTGCAGGTTAAGACCCTCAGACGCCATGTCTGAGGCTATCAGAATTCGAATGGGGGAGCGCTCCTGGCCGAACGCCTCAATCACCTCTTGGGTACGGACATCGGCTTCAACACTACCCCCATCCACACGCGCTATCTGCTCAGTTGACAGACCCAAGTCCTCCCGAAGGCGTTCAGCTAACCACGAAACCGTCGCGATGCGCTCCGAAAATATGACCAACCGATCGCGGGTTGATTTCCCGGTCCATCTTAACTCACGCAACAGGCGTAAGAGCTCCTGATACTTGCTGAAAGCGCCAGTATCGATTGTAGCAACGGAGCTAGCCAAAGCGCGAAGGCGGTTGAGGTCAGCCTCGCTACCGCGAGCTGTCCCTTTCTCAATTTCCCGGATTCGGCGCTCGAGCGTTTCAAAGCAGGCCGCAGGGCTGGAAAAAATAGCCTTAGCAATCGTGGTCCGGAAGAGGTCAATCGCGCGTCCTCGAGTTTGTTCTTCATCGAGATCGAGATGCAGCTCGGCGATAGCTTGGTAAGCGTCTTCTTCTTGCACACTCAGCGGGAAGCGACGGGGGAACAGCTCCCGTTTAGGGACTTCTCTTCCAATATCGACGACGACTTCCGGTGACGACCTGAACCGACGGACAACAAGATCCTCTATATCGGAGCGATGGAGCCTAGTTGGGTCCGGCACCCGAGTGGGATCCAGCATCCGGATCAGGCTTGCGAAGCTCTCCTGAGATCCGTCATGAGGGGTTGCGGTCAGGAGGAGCAGCGAGTCGGTTCGGCGCGACAAAAGCTGCGCAAGCTCCGCCCGTTGCGAATTCGACCCGGCGGCCGACTTCCTTTCGGCAGCATTATGCGCCTCATCGATGATGATCAGGTCCCAATAGGAATGCTTGATTGCATCCCGGATTTGTGTGTCTCGCTTTAGCGTATCAATTGAGACAATGGACCGGTCGAACTGGTCGAAAACATTATAATGGGCCGGAATACGGTTTCGCATCCTTCGGATTGCGGCGCTATCGAGACGAGAAAGTGGTAACGAAAACCGGGTCCAGAATTCCTTTTGAAACTGGGTTAGCATTGCGCGCGTTGTGACCACCAATATCCGATTGGCTCGTCCTCGCAGTGCTAGCTCAGAGGCAATGAGACCCGCTTCGAGTGTTTTGCCTAGGCCGACATCGTCTGCAATCAAAAGACGGACACGGTCCTGAGCAAGGGCTCGCTCAACTGGCAAATGCTGGAAAGTAAGGTCGTCAATCGCGGCCCGACCGAGCGTAAGCGGGCGACGTGTTGTGGTGGGGGTTGCTTGAAAGGCCGCCGCGAGATGTAGTTTTGTATCTAAAAGGCCAGGGGAGGCATCCGCTACCAATTTGATGGCGGCCGGATCTAGAATACTTGCACCCTTCTCCAGGTCCCAGACAAACCTAGCCTCTTTATCGCGGACGATTCCAGATATCCCGCGGCAATGGATTTCGCGATAGCCGAACTTCAGAGTCGAAGTACCAAGTACCTTCCAGGATGCTGAGCGTAACTGAATGACAGCCCCCGGCTGAGGCGAAGAGTTCATTTCAGTCTCCCTTTAGCTCTAAAGCCGACTCAGTCTGCTCCGACACAAGAAATTGCAATGAAATCTCCTGTTTGAGAGAACAAGTCTTACTCCGGTTGGATACTGATGGCATTTCGGCGATCTCCTTGGCCGCATATTTTTCATCTCTAGATTTCGCTGCGTTACAATCTGTTATGCCCGTCCATTCTCCCAAGAGGCGCGAGGGAACCAGTTCAGGATCCAAGAGCTCCACTGAACCAATTTTGGCTTGGCAAAGTTCAACGAATTCAAATTCTAAATGCACACTAACGGCGATCCCCTCCGATTTGCAATTCAACCGTTGGTGTAACTTCATTCTTTAGGCATTGGAAGACAAGAAACTATGAGTTGCGTCCGTACTTGTCGTAAGGACAAGTTTGCGAAAGCAGGCGGTTCGAGGCAGAGACGATTGCTGCATTCAAGCATCCTAGAGGCGGCCGCGCATCACGCTAAGCCTTCGAGGCAACCTCAAGGTGCGCCCCTAAATGTCCTAGTGGATTGATGGTAAGCCGTCCCTGGTAAGCACTGCCGTTTACGCCGACATGGAGCGGCAACTACACCTTGGTTAATCACCCATTCTGACCGGATCCGAGAAGCAAGCCTGCTGTGCCAAATCAGGAATCATTGGCCTTCATTTTAGGACAGCGAGCCAAAGCTCCAATAATCGCTCGCTCAACTAACCCATTGTAATTAAACATTAAATATACTAATCTTTGCCCGCCTATCTCAGGGTGTGAACCAATACTTGAATTGGCACGATCTATGCTGGGGCAACTTCCTGCGGCGAGACCGCCTGTGCGGCCAAGCCGCGTCAACCATGGGACGCAAGACCTTGCTTTGTGTCCTTAATGGGGGAGACAGGGATGGGAGTTCGTACGCGGATCGCATGTCTTGGAGTTGGAGCCCTAGTCGGGCTTTCAGCCGCCACCCAGATTGTTGCCTGGCGCTATCAGTATCAGCCGGCATTGGGAAAAGGCATCGTGATTGGCGAGCGTACCCAGCCTAAACCCACACCCAAATTCTATCCGCCATGGAACATCCTTCTCTGGCAGAAGAAGTGGGGCGATAGACCTGCCCATCAATCCGTTTTGAAACTCGGCGTCCCGGCAATAATTCTGGGTATTGCCTTGGGCGGCCTATTCGTTCGTCTGTTCGATGCGCCGACGAGCTCTTCGGGAACAAGCCTCGCAGGCGTACAAAACTCCCGACGCCGGACTAGAGGCTGGGGCAATCCAAAGGATCTGATCAAAGCGGGCCTTGGTAGAGATGAAGGGGTTATCCTAGGGCGGATCGAGCTGCCGAGTTTGGCAACAGACTGGTTTATGTGGCCACGGTTATTGGTGAGCCCTGATTTGCGGCCCGCTCTGGTCACTGGCGGTACAAGGTCCGGCAAGGGACGCGGGATTGTTGTGCCCACATTGCTCAATTGGAATGCCTCGACCCTTGTCTTTGATCCAAAGGGTGAGCTTTGGGACATAACCAGCGGCTATCGCCACCGGAAGGGGCCTGTCCTTTTCTTCAATCCCCGTAATGAAGCGACAGCACGCTTCAACCCACTGGCAGAGATTAGTCCGGGGCGAGATTGTCTGGCCCAAGTTCAGAGATTGGTGAAAATCCTTGTCGATCATGAAGGCAATTCTGCCAGCCAGGATTTCTGGGACCGGCAGGCGGGGGAAATGCTTTCAGCACTCATTGTCCATGTGCTTCATTGTGACGGTCCGAAAACGCTGGTTGAGGTCAAGCGCCTAACAGCCAATCTTGACGAGACGGTCCGCGCGATGCTGTCAACTTGGCATGTTAAAGGCGGATCGGGTCGGGGCGAGGTCCATCCCTTCGTGCATGATATCGCAACCGCCTATGCCTTCACGCACGAGAAGGGTCGCAAGAGCGTCCAGATGACGGTGCGCTCTTATCTGACTTGGCTCGTTGGCGAAGACGTTGAAAACGCTGTCTCTACCAGCGACTTTCGTTTGGGCGACTTGATGTGCGCGAACGCGCCTGTAAGCCTTTATGTGCAAATCGCGCCGGGTGATCTCAAAACCCTTCAGCCTCTTGTCCGAATGTTCTTTCAGTTGGCGGCAACTGCTTTCACAACCCACATTGAAGCCGACAGCGACGGACGGCCTAAAGAGCATAATTTATTGTTGGCGCTCGATGAGTTTCCGCTTCTGGGTAAAGTGGATTTCTTTGAAGATGTTGTGCGCCTAGCGTCGGGCTATGGCATCAAATGCCTGTTCATCGCCCAAAGCCTGAATGACATTTCGCGTGTCTATGGCACACACAATGGCTTTATCGACAATTCCCATATCTATGTTGCGTTTGCCGCACTCGATCCGTTGACGCGAGAAAAAGTCTCCAAGCTCACCGGCATGACGACCGCAACGAGGTCGAGCGCCAACCTCCCGCATAACTATACCGAGAATGGCGGCTCAATCAGCATTGGTGAGTATGAGCGGCCTCTCTTGGATCCAAGCGAAGTTGGTTCTTTGCCAGACCGGAATGAACTTGTGTTCATTGCAGGCCATCGACCTTATCGGCTCACCAAAGTCCGATACGATCAGATCGGCTGGATGAAGAAGCGGGCAAAGATTCCAGCCCACAAACAGGCAGATAAACTGGATACGCCGGAAAGGCCCGCCCATCCATGGGCAAGCCATAAGCCTTTTGGATACGGCGATCCGTCCAAGGTCAAGTTTAGCGAAGATGTGGCCCGCGAGCGCCAACAGGCCGATCTCGCGGAAGCCAAAGCAGACGCCAAACCCACACCGAGCGAGTTTACGCCACGCAGCGAGACCGCCGATTCGAAAGCGGCTGCGAACGCTGAGTATAAAGAACCCGTCGCGCCCATTCACAATGACAACCTCCCTTCTGCGAGCGAGCAGTTGGCAGGTCTACGAGAAGGATAAAGCCCATGGCTGCACGCGCAACCGCCTCGAATAAAGTCAAATCCAAAGTCCCGCCCTCGCGTCTGCAAGTCTATTTGGGCGATGAGAATATGGGTGCAGCGCTTGAACGCGAGGCCAAGGTCAACCGGATTAGCTTGAGCCAGGCCGCTGCCCTGATGATTGCAAAGGGTCTCAAAAGCCGGATCAGTGCAGATCCCCATGACCGACTTTTAGCCCTTGAGCGCAGGCTTTCCGAGCATATGCGATTAAGCTCGCGTGACTTCATCATCATCGAAGAGATGTTGTTTGTGACACTTAAGATCCTCGTCTCGCGGTTCCCCGAAGCCGATGAGGAACGCTCTGCCCCCTATCGGGCAAGTGTCGAGAACAGCCTACAGGTTTTGATGGGCGAGGTCGCCGAACGGGTAAGACGTGCTAGTCCAACAAAGCCTGCACCAAACCAGGGTAATGAAAGGACAGCGCCAGAGCCTGCCAATGATCCAGCCGATGAAGGCCTGCCGCCTGCTTGGTCAAGTGAGGCATAAACACAATGGCGAAACTCGGTGATCATCCTATCATAGCCGAGCGTCGCCTAGAGGCCCTTCGCCACGCTCTTGGGCCGGTGGCATTGGCCGCCCTCATTGATCCCGATGTCGTCGAAATCCTCGCCAATCCAGATGGCCAGCTGATCTTAGATAAAATCGGGACTGGCCGGGAAGCCACGGGCAGCAATCTTACCCCTGAAGCCCGGGACCGTGTTATTAGATTGATTGCCGATTATGTGGGTGAGCCCGTCTTGCCAGAAGATCCGCGCCTATCCGGCGTCCTGCCAGAAACTGGCGAACGCTTTCAGGGGGCTTTACCGCCAGTGAGCCGGGCTCCAGCTTTTTCGATCCGCAAGCGCCCGGCGCGTATCTTTACCCTCGATGATTATGTGGCCGACGGCAGTATATGCCCCGACCAGCAGGCCCTCATCGAGACCGCCGCCATTGAGCGCAAAAACATCCTCATCGCCGGCGGCACTTCTTCAGGCAAAACCACATTTGCAAATGCCATCCTTGCCCTACCCGCCTTCAGGGATACACGCGTCATTCTGATCGAGGATACGCCCGAACTCCAATGTTCAGCTTGGGACCAGGTTGCACTTCTGACCCGTCGCACCCCCAAACTGATTGGCGTGGTTGATCTGGTGCGGGATAGTTTGCGTTTGCGACCTGACCGCATTGTCGTTGGCGAAATGCGCGATGGTGCTGCAGCGCTTGAAACCTTGAAAGCTTGGAACACTGGACATCCAGGTGGGCTTTCAACCATCCATGCCAATAGCGCAGCTGAAGCCTTATTGCGCCTTGAAGACCTTACGAGCGAAGTGGCGACGAATGTTCCGCGCCGCGCGATCGGTCAGGCGATTGATCTTGTCATCCATATTACGCGCACCCGAGAGGGGCGGCGTGTGGAGGGCTTGCTTGAAGTTTCAGGAGAGGAGAACGGTATTTATAAAATGCGCCAGATCGGGTGAGTGAACTCGGATGGCATGCCCAAAATCGCGCTTGCGATCCCCTGAACTTTACCTACCGGACCTGTGCATGCATCGGCCCGATACAGGCATTTGAGCCACCCAAATTTACTATCTAACCCATTATATAATTTGAAGTTTATTGGTGAAATTGGCACAACTTATGCATAGCCAAGTATAGGACAGTATCCGTCCCGATTTGGAGCAAGAAGATGAACTCCTCAAAGAATGATATTAGAAAAATCGCCCGCTTGGCATCCTTGGCAGCACTTGCTGCAGCTCTCGCTACGCCAGCATTCGCCGGTGGTACCGGCATGCCTTGGGAAGGTCCCCTTCAACAAGTCGTCGGAAGCTTTACGGGTCCCGTGGCCCAGGCTGGTGGCGTCATTGCTGTGACCATATTTGGTCTCGGTGTTGCCTTCTCTGAATCGGGCTCTGGCCTCCGGCGCGGCGTCTCGATCCTGTTTGGTGTTGCGATTGCCTTTGCGGCTGCAAGCTTCTTCATGGGCTTCTTCGGTTTTGGTGGCGGTGCAGTGATCGGCTGATCAAGCGTCCCAAAACCCGATTTGAAAGGACGCTCCTATGCGTGCATTTCATCCTGACCGACCCGAAGGCTATGAGTTGCCTCTAGCGGGCTCTTTGACCCAGCCGATCCTGCTTGCAGGCCTGCCGCGCGAATATGCGATTCTGATGGGAACATTGGCTCTCGTTTTGGGTCTTGCGCTCAAACTTTGGTGGCTTGGCCTGATCTGGTGGGGGGTCGCGCACGCCATAGGACTTTGGTGCGCCAATACTGATCCGAGATTCTTGGATGTCTTGCGGCGTCACCTGTCCCTGCCAGGGTATTTTGGGGCCTGAGCCGCCAGCTTCTAGCCCAATTTCCCACCTGCAATTCTAACCAAAACTGGGGGGCCGCGCCGCCCGGGAGTGAGAAGTCATGCGCTTTCTGGATGAATATCGGAAAAAGCCGATCAGCCTTGCTGACCATTTGCCATGGGCGGCACTCGTGGCTCCGGGCGTGATCCTGAACAAGGATGGCAGCTTTAGTGCTTGCGTGCGTTTTCGTGGTCCTGATCTTGAAAGCTCGACGCCAGAAGAACTGATGGCGGTTCGAGCGCGCCTCAATAATATGTTGAAGCGCCTAGGCACTGGCTGGTGCCTGCATCTAGAAGCCCGCCGAAGGGCTGCAGACCCCTACCCGCATTCTGAAATTGCCACACCGATCGCTTGGTTGGTTGATCAGGAGCGGAGGGCACTATTTGATGAAGCTGGCAATTCGTTCGAGACCGATCATGTCGCGACCCTGACCTGGCTTCCACCTCCCGATGAAGCGCGCCGCGCCCAGAGCTTTCTCTTCGAAAACCGCACCACTAATGCCACACGCGATTGGCGCGAGACGCTGGCTTTATTCGAGCGCGAGATCGGTATTCTCGTGGATCTGATGGCCGATGCGCTTCCTGAAGCACGTCTGATGCCGGATGAAGAGTCTCTCACCTATCTACATTCAACCATTTCCACCAAAGACCATTCGATCGCGGTTCCTGAAACCCCCGTCTTTCTGGATGCACAATTGGCCGATACCGCCCTTCAAGGTGGCATTGCGCCCAAACTCGGCAACCAACATCTGCGCGTTGTTGGCGTGCGCTCGTTTCCCGCAAAGACATTGCCGGGCCTGCTCGACGCGCTTGGCCAATTGCCGTTCGCCTATCGCTGGGTCGCCCGCTGGATTGCACTCGATAAGGCCGGTGCCGAGACCGAGCTCCTGAGATTACGCAAGCGCTGGTTTGCCAAGCGCAAAGGCATTGGCACGCTGATGCGTGAAGCCATCACCAAGGAAGATGTGCCGCTCGTTGATAGTGATGCGGCTGCCAAGACGGACGAATGCGATGGGGCACTGGAAGCACTCGGCGCTGAAGTCTGTGCCTTTGGTTATCTGACCCTGACGGTTACGGTGATGGACAGGCTTGAAGTAAGAGCAATTGATAAGGCTCGCATGATTGAGGCAAGCCTCAATGCGCAGGGTTTTGTAGCCACAACAGAAGACCTCAATGCGGTTGAAGCTTGGCTGGGGAGCTTGCCGGGCGAGCCTTATGCCGATGTGCGACGGCCCATGATCTCGACGCTCAATCTTTGTGACCTTTTGCCGATCTCGGCAGTTTGGGCGGGTCCTTCAGAAGATAGCCATCTCGCCGCGCCGCCTTTGTTGATCGCCGAGACCTCTGGCGCAACCCCGTTCAGACTGAGCCTTCATGTCGGCGATGTTGGCCATACGATGATTGTTGGTCCGACTGGAGCTGGTAAATCAGCGCTGCTCTCCTTTATGGCGCTTCAATGGCTCCGGTACCCACAGGCCAAAGTTATCTTCTTCGATAAGGGAAGGTCAGCGCGCGCTGTCACACATGCTGCCGGGGGTCGCTGGCATGGCCTTGGCCCTGATAGCCAATTTGCCCTTCAGCCCCTTGCCCGCATTGATGAGACTGGCGAGCGGGCATGGGCTGCTGAATGGATCGTGGAGACCGTTGCAGCAGCAGGCATTCAGATCACACCCAAGCACCGGGAAGAAATCTGGGCCGCACTTGGATCGCTGGCACAATCGCCTAAGTCCCAGCGTACCTTGTCGATCTTTCAAGCGCTTTGCCAAATGCGCGATGTCAGTGCAGCCCTTGAACCATTCACGCTCAAAGGCCCTCATGGGGCTCTGCTCGACGCCGATCAGGCACCTGCAGATTTGAGCTTCTTCGAGACCTTTGAAACCGAAGATTTGATGGCGACACCTTCGGCTGTTGGTCCAGTTCTCACCGCCCTCTTTCATGAAATCGAGCGTGGCTTTGACGGAAGCCCAACCATGCTTGTTCTCGACGAAGCCTGGCTATTTTTGGGCGAAACAGGCTTTGCGGCCAAGATCCGGGAATGGCTCAAGACGTTGCGCAAGAAGAATGTTGCAGTCGCTTTTGCCACCCAAAGCCTCGATGACATCGTGCGCTCGCCAATCGCGACAACTTTGATTGAAAGCTGTCCGACCCAGATCTTCCTACCTAATCCGCGGGCTTTGGAGCCCGCGAGCGCTGACCTATATCGTCTATTCGGCCTCAATAAGCGACAGCTTGAACTCCTGGCCTATGCCGCCCCAAAACGTTCCTATTATGTGCGCCAACCCCGTGGCCGGCGCATGTTTGATCTCAAACTATCAGGTGCCGCATTGGCAGTTTGCGGGGCTTCAAGCCCCGAAGATCAGAAACTGATCGAGCAAATCCTCGCGAGCCTGCCAGCGACTTCAGACGAGACCGCCTTTGTTCGTGCCTTCTTGGCAGCAAAGGGCCTGAACGGGGTCGATCCGCTCTTTGACGCGCTTTCGGACGAGGCCCGTCCGGCCAATGATCAGAGGCTGACGCTGTCCAATGAGATTGCCGCTAATCAGTCAGGAGGAATAATCCATGCCGCATCCTAAGCTGAAAGCACGCCTTTTTGGCGCTGCGACCGCGTTTGCCTTCCTCGTGACCGGTGCTTCCTTCATGGCACCGGGACCCGTTGCGGCGGCGATCGTCTATGACCCGACCAATCATATCCAGAATGTTCTGACCGCCGCCCGCGCGCTGGAACAAATCCGGGTGCAGACCGAGCAATTGACTGCCCAAATTCGCTCGCTTGCCAAAAGCCCTTATGATCATTCAGCCGAGATACGCGACGCAATGCGGGCCTTGAACGAACTGAACACGCAGGCTCGCGGCTTGGCTTCAACCGTGCGCGGTCTCGATCGCCAGTTTGAGGACTTATACCCGACTAATCAGGCAGCCCGAACGGCCATGGAGCGACTGGAAGCGGCCTCACGTAGGATCGAGATCTCGCGCCAAACCGCACAGGACTTAGCGCGCACGGCTGCCTCGCTGGAAGAAGGTCGTGGGGCCAGAAGCCAAAGGATGGCTGGCGCAATTTCCGCCTCGCGCGCCGCTGAGGGCGAAACAGGGGCCATTCAATCATCTGTCCAAGCGCTTGGGGTTTTGTCCGAGCAACTCGAAGGCCTGCAGGCCTTGATGGCAGCCCAATCCCGTTTGGCGGCTCAGGAAGCGGCCACCAGAGCAGCGGAGCGTCAGCAGGCAATCGACGGCCATCGCCGCAACTGGACCCGGCCTGCAGCCAAACCCGCGCCACCCAAATTTAACCCTTTGCCCAATGCCCGCAACTAGCAGGCTGGAACAAGCAAATTGTGATTGGAGCTTTCCATGGCCGTATCGTCTGAAACCACCAATGATCTGATGGCCATGTTTTCAAACACGGTGACATCGGGCTTTGCAGCTCTGGTTGGCCCGGTCAATGGCATTTTCGGGCTGATGATCGCTTTGGTGGTTGCTCTAACCGGCATTCAGTGGGCGGTATCATCCAATCGCGATGCGCTGGCCGGAGCCTTCTCTAAAATCCTGCTGATCGGCACTTTCGCCTACATCATCAACGACTGGCAGGGCCTGTCCGAGACGATCTTTGCGGGCTTCCTCCAACTAGGGCTGACAGCAGGCGGCGGCTCGATATCCTCAGCGGACTTCTTAAACCCAGGTGCGGTCATCGAGACTGGCTGGCAGATTGTCAAAGCCCTTGGTGAATCGCCGACAACAACTGAAGACCCGCTCGATGTGATCGGCAATCTGATCGATGCGATCATTATCGGTATCTCGATGTTGGGGATCATGATCGCCTTTGCGGTCCTTGCCCTCCAGATCATCGTAACGCTGCTTGAGTTCAAGATTGTAACGCTTGGCGGCTTCATCCTTCTGCCCTTTGGCATCTTGTCGAAAACGGCCTTTATGGCTGAGCGGCCACTTGGTTATGTGGTTTCTTCGGGCCTCAAAGTTCTGGCACTCGCCATCGTCATATCGGGGGCACAGGCAGTCTTTGCCCAACTCACCCCAAGTCCCGAGCCTGACATTTATGAAGCGATGACGATCCTGACGGCGGCAATCATCCTTGCCATGCTGTCGCTCTTTGCTCCTAATCTGACGACAGCCCTTGTGTCAGGAGGTCCTGCCCTTGGAGCCGGCGCACTCGCGGTCGGCGGGCTCGCTGTTGGCGGTGCTGCGGGTATGGCAGCAGCTGGCGTTGCGGGAGCAGGAGCAGCTGCTGCGGGTGCAGCAAGCGGGGCAGGATCACAAATCGCTTCTTCGGCGCGAGCGGCAGCGGGAGCGGGCGCAGAACGTCCACCTCAGGGTCCTGGCGGTGGCTCAAACGGTTCCAATCCCGCCGGAACTGGTCCTAAGGGCGGCGCAGCCAATAGCGCGGGTAATTCAGCAAGCTCATCATCTAGCGCCTCAGGTGATGGCGGCTCAATTTCATCCTTTTGGGGTAAGAATTCAGGTCAAGAAGCGCTCAATTCCAGTAATGGCGACGCGACATACCCCAAAAGGGGTAAAAACCTACCAGTGGGTTCAGTCGGTTCATCTGAAGGATC
>CALRLV020000013.1:0-18978 GCA_943368895.1 Ferrovibrio terrae | reverse complement strand
TGCCGCATCCTTCTTTTCGCTTGAGAAATACAAAGAGTCTCAAGATCAGGTTCAGCAGATTGGTGTGGCCGGGCGAATTTTTGCCGAAGCCGACATGATGCATGACGCATTGAACTCGGACGTGCTGCGCGCCACTTTGATCGGACGTGGTCTGCTTTCTGGTTCAGCTGACGACATTAAGGCCGAGGTTACCGATCATGGTGACACGTTTAAGGCAGCCATGGCAGACATTCAAAAGCTGAATGTGCCTGAAAGCGTCCGCACTTTAGTCAAGCAAGCCGAGCCTGACCTCAATTCCTATATCTCGCTGGCTGGGTCCGTCAGCGAACTGGCGACCCAAGATCCAGACGCCGCCAGCCAAAAAATGGGTGAGTTCACTGCCGCGTTCGAAAAGCTTGAGGAATCCAACGGGCAAGTCAGCGAAGCCATCGAAAAGAACGTGACCGCGCTTGATGCGGCTGCAAAAGCGGAATTGACCTTCCAATTGATGTTGCTGGGCTTGGTAGCCTTAGGGTCGCTCGGCGCGCTTGCTGCTTTGAGCTTCACGGTCCTGCGCACAATCGAGAAGCCTTTAGATGCTGCGGCCAAGGCCATGGATCAAATCGGCCAAGGCGATTTGAATGTCGAACTGGTCTCCAAGACGCATGATTCCGTTGGCCGAATTTTGAGTGCGATCAATGATTATCGGATGGTAGCTGGCGAAGCGAAAGCTTCCGAGCATGAACGCCTTAGGGATGCGGCTCAAGCGCAGGAAGATCGGCAACGTTCCTTGCATCAAGTGGCCGACTCTTTCGAGACCTCGGTTGCCGAGATGATTCAATTGGTGGTGGCTGCGGCCAGCCAGTTGCAGCAATCGGCTTCCACCTTGACGACAACGGCGAATGAAAATGCTGAGCATACGGGCTCAGTCTCCAGAACCACCAATGACAGCGCACAGAATATCCAGCGTGCTGCTGAAGCTGCTGAAGAATTGTCCACCAATGCGCAATTGATCTCCAATCAAGTGACGGAAGCCCAAACCGTGGCAGAGCAAGCTCAAACACAAGCTATTTCGACGACTGAGTCCGTCTCTCAATTGCGCGAAGCTGCACAGCGGATTGGCGAAGTGATCCAGCTGATCAATGACATTGCCAACCAAACTAACCTTCTAGCTTTAAACGCGACCATCGAGGCTGCGCGTGCTGGTGCTGCCGGCAAAGGCTTTGCTGTGGTCGCATCTGAAGTGAAGTCGCTGGCCGAGCAAACCTCGCGCGCGACCGATGAAATTGCCGCCCAGATTTCAGGTATTCAGCAGGCAACATCGGGTGCGGCAGTGGCCATTGAAGCGGTGGCCAAAACCATTGGCAATGTTGCCGTCATGTCCAACTTGATCTCGCAATCTGTGGAAGCCCAGACCGAGGCGATTGACGAAATCCGCAATACCACCAGCCAAGTCGCTGTCGGTTCTGACATTGTGGCCCATTCGATTTCGGCTTTGGCTGGGGGCACCGACACCACCCGCTCTGCAGCCGATGACACCTATATGGCAGCGGAAGAATTGCAGCGGCATGCAACGAAGCTGCAGGATGATGTGGCGCGCTTCCTGTCGACCTTGCGGGCGGCCTAAGCCGCCCAAGAGTTCACGTCAGCTTATAGGGTGCGGTCCGAGAGGACTGCACCCTTTGCTTTTTCAGCACAGCGCTTCGCGCGGTAGGGCGCATTCCATCAGGAATGCACCATTTTTGTTCTCTGAGGTCTTGTGTTTGATTGTTTCCGCTTTGGACTGCCTTTGCCGCAGGCTTTGCCATGAACCGTTCCAAGTGCTTTGGCTGAAGCCAAGCATCGACGGTCGTTGAAATTCATTGACCACGGTGCATTCCATGACTGGAATGCACCCTAAGGCCCGGAGCCCATTTTTTGACAGGCCGTTTAAGCCCGCTTGGCTGCCACCAAGGCACCAAGGCCTTCCAAGAGACTTTGGCTCACGGCTTCTTGGCTTGGCTCTAGGGACGCCAGCAATTGGATGGTCTTGCCATGCACGCTGATGGCTTCCCAATCCCATTTGCTGGTGCTCATGATTTCATGAACCTCGCACAGCGATTGGGCGGCGCGCGAGACCCAGTCGGCTTTGACAAAGCTGGCGCTTGAAATGATCTGGGACGACATCTCATAGATGCCGCGAATGTTTGCCGGATCTTTGCCTTGCAACAGATCGGTAAGCTCTTCGATCTGGTTGCGCATCACCACTTCGAACTCCTCTTTCATGGAGTCGATATTGAGTTGGCTGCGGCCAGCCAGTTCATCGACAGGCAGTTTCCCGACTTTCGCCAATTTGCGCTTTAAAGAATTATGGTTTGGCTTGGTCGTCATATCAGATTTACCCGAACTGGTTTCAACATGTCGTCTATCTTACTCTGATCGAGATTCTGTCCGGCGATCTCGCTGACGGTTGCATCAAGATCAGTTGCGCGGCGTCCTTGCTCAATGCCGGCAGGTAGGCCAGTTGCCCGCACCCGACGATCTGGTCCACGGAAAGTGGGCGTATTGACCAAGTCGCGCATGTCTTTGGCGAGCCACAGAATACGCTGCAGCAGAATGCCGGGCGCAACAGGCTTTGCCACCACAAAACTCGCGCCTGCATCGCGATATTGACCGATCTGAACCTGACTGGCGTGACCCGCAACGGCTAGGATTGGCGTCTCAGACTTTTCGCCCTCAAATTCCATCCGGAACCTGCGCGTTATGACAATGCCGTTCATGTCTTCGGTCGAGCAGTCGAGAATGATCAGGTCGATCGAATTGCTCTTATGGATGTCAAAGGCTTCTTCGACGGTGCGCGCCTTATGGCGCTTGGCCATGCCGAAGCCGGATGTCACCGCCGACAGCATGTCCATCGTATGGGGACCGTCGGTCAACAACAGGGCATTGAGGCCAGTTTGAGTTGGGGATGTGGATTTGCTACTCATGCCATCACGCCCTTCTTCAAAATAATTCTGGATCCACCAGCTTGACGGTCCGGTGAGCGAAAGCTTCGGGCTTGCCTGGCGGCATGTCTGCGAGCCGATCAACCATTTGGGCCAAGGGTAGTCCTGCGACCGCATGCTCGAACGACTTCCCCTCGGACAGACCTGTCAACAAGGTCGTCAGACCATCGAGCGACTGCAAGATATGATCGAGCTTTTGGGCTTCCACCATGCCAGACGGGCCGATGTTGGCCGCGCCTACACTGACCAAAGCTTCCAAAGAAGCGGTCTCAGCGCGAATGGCGGCAAGCTCATGCGCCAGCTTCGACAAGATTGGGGCGGGCAGGGATGACATCAAAACAGCTCCACATCGCCGATAGACGTTTCTAGGACGGGTTTCGGCGGTGGTGGCGGTGGCATGTCTTGGCTGACAAATTTCTGGAAGGCGCGGCCTGTCGTGGGCCAAAACTCTACCCGTCGGGCGCTGGTGCCTTCCGTGCTGCCGCCTAGAACAGGTATGCCTTCGTCCATCAGAAACTTCTTGGCAAAAGCAGCATTGGTGGCACCCACATCGCGTAGGCCTTGGAACATCTTTCCACCACCAAAAACCTTGGCTTCTAAGCGCGACTTAATCGCGCCTAAAGACATCAGATCATTGATCAAAAGCTCGGCCAAATAAGCCCCATAGCGACCATGCGCATGAACGGAGTCGGGGTTTTCGGGTAACAGAAAATGGTTCATGCCCCCGACCTTGGCGGCAGGATCATAGAGACAAATAGACACGCAGCTGCCCAGAATCGCAGTCAGGCATACCTCTGGGTCACCACTGGCGAAGTGTTCGCCCTGGTTCACATGGATGCGCTTGGCAAATCTGGAAACGTCTGCGTTAAAGCTCATGTCAGCTTTCCAAATACACTCTCAAGCTTGGCCTTGAGCTGGGCGGTGGTGAAGGGTTTTACCAGAAAGTTGTTGACGCCAAATTGCACCGCCCGCTGCACCAACTCGGCATCCGCCCGGCCGGTCAGCATGATGAAGGCCGTATTGGCGACAGGCGGGTGGGCGCGAATGGCGCGCAAAAAGGCTAAGCCATCAATCTTAGGCATGTTGTAATCGGAAATCACCAAATGGGCGGGCTTGCCAATTAGTTCGCGCAAGCCTGCTTCGCCATCGGCGGCTTCGCGAATATCTTTGACCCCAATTTGGTTCAGACACGTCTTGACTAAGATCCGCATGGACTGCTGGTCGTCGACAACCAAAACGTTCAGTGAGCTGGCGGCTGGCATGGTCGGGTTCCCTAGGTAAGATTTTTTTGGATAGAACAGGTTGATAGAATGGCTTCAGCGATCCGGCGCAGCGGTACTTGCCGCTCCACCGCACCAAGTTCGAACGCAGCCTTTGGCATGCCATACACAATACAACTGGCTTCATCTTGCCCAATGGTTGCGGCTCCGGCTTGACGCATGGCCAGCAAGCCATCTGCGCCATCGCGCCCCATGCCGGTAAGGATCACGCCCGTTGTCGGACGGTTCAGCGCCGCAACGGAGTGGAACAAGGCATCGACAGAGGGCTTATGCCCATTGATCAAATCGCCTTCCACCAGCCGGCAACGCGGCATGAGGGAATTGGTGACTTCCAAGTGGAGATGACTTCCCGGTGCCAAATAGGCGTGCCCTGGCGTTAGCGGCGCACCGTCTTCAGCCTCGGTCACGCGGATCACAGACGCCTTATCCAAACGCGCGGCAAACTTCGTGGTGAAGCCTGCTGGCATATGCTGCGTAATTACGATGGGTGGCGTGGTCTCTGGTAGAAGCGGGATGATCGACAAAAGGGCTTCTACCCCGCCGGTAGAAGAGCCGATCGCAATCACATGGCCGGACTTTGCGCGGAAGCCTGCGTCTGGCGCGGCCGTTTCGCGCTGGGTCGGCGCACGAACATTGGCAAGCGCTGCCGCTTTTACCTTGCCGATCAAATCGGGAAAGCCAGTGCTGAGGCTGATCGCACCGGTTGGCTTGCCAACGACATCGACGGCACCCAGTTCCAGCGCCGCCAACGCGACTTCGGTGCCGGCTTGGGTCAAGGTTGAGACCATGACGACCGGCATGGGCCGCAGCCGCATGATTTTCTCTAGAAACTCCAGCCCATTCATATTGGGCATTTCGACATCAAGCGTGATCACATCGGGCGACAACGCCTTAATCATCGCGCGCGCCTCATGGGGCTCTTCAGCAGCCCCCACGACTTCGATTTCAGGATCTGCGTTTAGAACCGCTGAAATCAATTGCCGCATGGTTGCGGAATCATCGACGACGAGAACTTTAATCGTCATGCGCGCCTCCGCCGATAGGTGGTCAGGCCAGTCGCTTCAAAATAGCGCTCCGCAGGCCCAGACACGCGCTCAGAATGGCCAATAAACAAATGACCCCCCTCATGCAGGCATTGCGCAAAACGCGCCCAAATCCGCTCTTGTGTCGGTTCGTCAAAATAGATCGCCACATTGCGGCAAAAGATGGCGTCAAACTTGTGCTTCATTGGCCAAGCGCCCAACAGATTGAGCACATTGAAGCGGGTAAGCTCACGCAAGGACGCGCGCGCTGCGAGATGGCCGTCATAGCTGGCTTCAAAGAAGCGCTGACGGGATTGGGGTGGGACTGGGTCCAAAAGCTCGCTGCGATAGGTTCCATCCCGGCCTTCTGCAACCATGTTGGGGTCGATGTCGGTGGCAAGGATACGGACGTCGTAAGAGGCCGCGTCGGGCATGGCCGTCAGCACCGTCATCGCCATCGAGTAGGGCTCTTGGCCATTTGAACAGGCCGCAGACCACAGTCGCACCCGCTCTCCCGATCGGGCTTTCTGCGCGAGGTCTGACAGAAACAAATCATGCAAGGAGTCGAAATGATGGGGCTCGCGGTAGAAGCGGGTAACATTGGTCGTCAAGGCGGCCAGCATGGCCTGCAGCTCATCGGCCCCATCGGGACTGTCAATCATCGCGCAATATTCAGCAAAGCTGTTCAAGCCTAGGATGCGCAGGCGCTTTGCTAGCCGGGAATAGGCCAGCGCGACTTTTCCGTCGCTTAGCACGATACCCGACATCTCTTTCAAGGTCGCGGCGATTTGCGCGAAATCGTCCGCGGTCATCACATAGTCGCCGCTTACCAAGCTCTGTTTGGCCTGCCGGGCAATGTTCATGCGGCTTCGACTTCAACTTCAGGAAGCACCAGATTGACATCCAAAAGGCTCAACAGCCTTTGACCAACTGGAATGATCCCCATGATCAAGGCCTTCATCTCATCCATA
This sequence comes from Ferrovibrio terrae, assembly GCA_943368895.1. Classification (GTDB taxonomy): domain Bacteria; phylum Pseudomonadota; class Alphaproteobacteria; order Caulobacterales; family Aquidulcibacteraceae; genus Aquidulcibacter. The sequence continues at coordinate 12,742 of CALRLV020000013.1, read as the reverse complement.
GCAACCGAAGGCGCCGGCTGGATCTCATTGGCTTTCACCATAATGATTTCTGATACTGAATCGACGAGAAGGCCGACTGAGCGATTGGCGATATGAACCACCATGATGACGTTTCGGCCGCTGGGCTCGCACATGCCTAAGCCAAGGCGGGCAGACAGGTCTAAGATCGGCAAGATCGTGCCGCGTAAATTGATCACACCCTTCATATAGCCGGGAGTCTTCGGCAGAGGGGTGGCCGCAGTCCAGCCGCGGATTTCGCGGATGGCCATAATGTCCACACAGAATTCCTGGCCACCTGCCATGAAGGCCATCAATTCTTGTTGCGCATCTTCAGGGGTGTTGAGGGGGTCGGACATGTCGTTAACTCGCTATCTTGAATTCAGATTGGTTGGCTTGCTGGCGGCCAAGAACCACCAACGCATCAATATCGAGAATGAGGGCGACCCGTCCGTCGCCGAGGATGGTGGCAGCAGAGATGCCGTCCACCTTCCGATAGTTGGTCTCAAGGCTTTTGATCACGACTTGACGCTGGCCTTGAATATCATCAACCCAAAGGGCAACTTGCGAGCCGCCCTCGTTTTCAACCACGATGGCAATGCCGTCGCGGCCTGTGATCTCTGGCGAATCAGGCTTGGAGAAACCCAATACCCGCCCGGTATCGATCAAAGGCAGGAAGCGGTCCCGGAAGCGGATGACCCAATCGCGCGCACCAATCCGGTGCAGGTCACCTTCTTTTGGCGTGAAGCTTTCGATGATGGACGATAGCGGCGATAGCAATGTCTGCCCGCCTGCGCGCACCACCATGCCGTCGAGTACGGCCAAAGTCAGCGGTAGGCTCATCGTGAAGACAGAACCCTTACCCGGCGTGGACGCAATCGAAATCCGGCCACCTAATTGCTGGATCGAGCGGCGAACCACGTCCATACCTACGCCGCGACCTGAAATGTCCGACACAGTATCAGCCGTTGAAAAGCCCGGTAAGAAAATCAGATTGTCGGTCTCTTCATTGCTGAGATTGGCATCAGCGGCAATCAAGCCGCGGTCGACGGCAATTTTGCGCACCCGCTCGCGGTTGATGCCACGGCCATCATCGCTGACTTCAATCACAATTCGGCCCGACCGGTGGAGTGCTGCCAAGCGAATGGTGCCTTCCTTGGGCTTGCCTGCCGCCGTGCGGCCTTCGACATCTTCAAGCCCGTGATCAATCGCATTGCGGATCATGTGGGTGATGGGTTCGGCTAAGCGGTCGACCACCGTTTTATCTACTTCTGTTGCCTCGCCCTCGGTGATGAGGCGGACGTTTTTACCAGTCATATCCGCAACTTCACGAACGAGGCGCGGCATGCGCTGAAACACCGATTTCACAGGTTGGGCCCGGATCGCCATCACGCTGTCTTGGATTTCGCGAGATAATTGCTCGAGGTCTTCAAGGCCGACTTTGACGGTCGAAGACGCCGCGATGCCGCATTCAGCAACGCTTTGCGCCAGCATTGCTTGCTGGATCACCAATTCGCCGACGACGTTGATCAATTTGTCGATCCGGTCGAGGTCAACCCGGATGGAGGCTTGGCCGCCAGCAGCTGCCGCATTACCTGCTGGCGCGGCGGCTTTGGCCGAACTTGCTGCAGGTGCTGGGGTTGAAGGGGCTGGCGCAGCCGCAGCGGGCACAGGCTCGATTGGGGCCGTGGCCATGGCCAATAGCGCTTGAATGTCGACTTCGTCAGCAGCGGGGGCGGCCGGGGCCGGGGCGGTGGCAGCCGCTAAAAGCGCCGCGATATCCACCTCATCTGCCGAGCTCTCGGCTATCTCCGCCAAGGGATCCGATTTTGGCAGAATAACCAGATCGCATTCGCCTTCGACAAACTCAAAGATTTCCGTAATGGCTTCCAACTCGACCGGAGCGTCGAGTTCAATGCTCCAGCTCAAGCAAGCTGCCGGCTCGCCCAAGTCAGCTAAGGTCGCGAGTTCGGAAGTGTCTAGCTTAACCTGACAAGGTCCGAGGCGGGCCAATTCGCGCAACAATAAAGCAGGCTCATTGCCGGTTTCATAGAGCCTGGTGTGGGGCTTGAAAGTAATGACCCAAGCATCTGGAGCAATTGCCTCTGGCTCTGCAGCCGCGTCACCAAAGTCAAACATCACTGGCTTGAAATCAAACTCGGCTTCAATCGGATCCTCAACCGGATTGGGTTCAGGCGCTGCGACGATCACTGGCCCGCCACCATCCATCAAGGCGCGCAATTCATTAGCAACTGTCTGCGAACGCTCTTCATCCATCGACGGGATTAGACCACGTGCATAGCTGACGTGATCGGCTAGAACGTCGGAGGCATGCAGCATGGCGCGAATGGCTATGTCGTCGCAGGTTTTCCTGCCCGAGCGCAGCTCATCCATATAGGTCTCGAAGACATGGGCAAAGCGGACCAATTCCTCAAGACCAAAGGCACCTGCACCGCCCTTGATCGAGTGAATGGCTCTAAATGCCGCATTGATCGTTTCTCCATCGCCATCGCCAAAAGTCAGCGCCGTGACGCTGGCCTCAAGGTCGGTCAGCAATTCTTCGCATTCAAGGAAGAAGGTTTGCTTGATGGCTTCAAATGGATCGTCTGCAGACATGCTGGCTTATCCTGAAACGCGGCGAACAACATCCACCAGTTTAACGGGGTCAAACGGCTTGACGATCCAGCCAGTCGCGCCAGCTTCTTTCGCGCGCGCCTTCTTCTCAGCGGAGCTCTCCGTCGTCAGGACCAAGACGGGCAGGCCTCGATGCGCCGGATTGGCCCGAACCCCTTCGATGAAGCCAAAACCATCTAGACGTGGCATATTGATGTCGGTGATGACGACGTCGGCCCCTTCGCGTTCCAGCGTTTCTAGCCCGTCGATACCATCTTCGGCTTGCACGACCTCATAACCGGCATCGCTTAGCGCCAGCATCAACATATCGCGCATGGTGCGGCTATCATCGACCGTCAGGATTTTTTTCGTCATTGCACGTCTCCTTGCGGACAGAGCTGGTGGAGGGGGGCGCCAAAGGCCGACCATTGGGCTGTCAAGGCGTCACTGGAATTTTCGATGGCGAATGGCGTCTCACTCTTGCCCCACGTCTCATGGGCGGCGAGTAGAATCTGGAGACACTGACCGCCAAGGGATTCAACTTGGCTGCCATCGAGTGTCAGCGGTTGCCCATCAAAGCCCATCAGAGCTTCGTGCAAGGCAGGGGCTGCGCGTGTGTCCAAACTGGCGGGAAGCATGAAGGAGTTCATGTGAAGTCACCCAATCTCAATCAAAACTCTTCCCAGTCCTCGGCTTCAGCCTGAGGCGCTGGCTTGGCAGCCGCACCACCCCGGCCCAATGGCTTAATGGCCGCGATGGTTTTGCGCGTTGCTGACGAGATGCCAGCAGAGGCCGGCGGGCGAATTGCTTGGGCTGCGCGTGCGGTCCGGGGCGGAGCGCCCAAGTTAAAGCTCGACAGCGAGGCTTCCAGCGAATCCCCTTCGCGGTTCAGCGCGTGGCAGGCCGCCGTGGTTTCTTCCACCATGGCCGCATTTTGCTGGGTCACTTGATCCATATGGTTCACAGCCGAGTTCACCTGGCCAAGCGCGGTCGCTTGTTCTTGCGCCGAAGCTGCGATCTCAGAGATGAGCGCATCGATTTCACCGACGCGGGCCACGATGCGGGTCAGCGATTCACCGCTACGACCGACCAAGGTCACACCTGAGCTAACTTGCGCAGAGCTGTAGGAGATCAGGGTCTTGATCTCTTTGGCGGCGTCGGCAGAGCGTTGAGCCAGAGCGCGAACTTCCGAAGCCACCACGGCAAAGCCACGGCCAGCATCCCCGGCGCGGGCCGCTTCCACCCCGGCATTCAAGGCCAATAGGTTGGTTTGGAAGGCAATTTCATCGATCACGCCGATGATTTGGCTGATTTTCTGAGCCGAATCTTCAATCGCCGTCATGGCAGCAACAGCATCGCTGACCACAGCGCCTGTAACCTCGGCTTCACCGCGCGTGTCGCGAACAACGGTTGAGGCCTGACGGGCACCGGTTGCGGTCTTATTGACCGTGGCGGTGACCTCATCGAGGGCCGCGGCGGTTTGTTCGAGGCTGGCGGCTTGTTGTTCGGTACGACGTGACAAATCGTCTGCCGCATTGGCGATTTCAGTTGCGCCACCGCGGATGGATGTTGCGTTTGCTGCCACGAAGGTGAGGGCTTCCTGCAGAGTGCTGACAGCTTGGTTATAGTCGTCGCGGATTTGCTTGAATTCCTCGGGGAATTCTTCGGTGATCGTCGAAGTCAGATCGCCATCGCTCAAGCGGCCCAGTGCAGCACCCAAAGCGGCAACCACATCAGCTTGTTGTTGGGCTCGCGCGCGATTGATGTTTTCGTCACGTTGACGCAGTTGCGCGGCGGCTTGTTGACGATTGGCCTCTTCCTCGGCTTCCACTTTGGCTTTGTGGGCAAGCATATCTTGCAGCTCAACAACAGAGCCGGCGATTGCGCCAATTTCGTCGCCACGGTCGACTTCGGTCAGTTCGACATTGGATTTGCCTTTGGCAAGGTCTGACAAGGCGGACTGCAAAGACGCGAGCGGTGCAATGATGCTTCTAACTGCAAACCAGATCAGGCCAGCAGAGAAGATCAAGCCAAGGACAAGAATTGCCATCATGATCGAGATGGCGACGTTACCCGTCAGCGTGGACTTTTGTACGGCGGTGGTGCCGAACGCGGCAATTTCATCGCCTAGACCTTCCATCTTGGTCTCGACGACCGAGAATTGATCGCTAAACTGCTTCAAAAGCTCTGCGGATGGCCGCTCGCCTGTCGCCGTGATTTTCTGGATCGCCTGCGCACGCTCGGCATAGGTCACGAGTTCTGGTTCAAGGACGGTGACGAGTTCAATCAGTTTCGCATCTGGGGACAGCGCTTTGGACTGCTCAATCGACTCCGAGAAGGATTTGGTATGTTCGGCTAGGTCGGCTTCGGCCACCTTCGGGTCAATCCCGTAGCTGGGGTCGGCCGCTAACATTGAATTGAGCACGTCGCCGCGAATAGCATCATGCATCATATCGGCCTGCATGTGCATCTTGGACATTTTGGAGGCTTGATCCACCAATTTCTTAGAATTGATGAGTGCATTGGCGGACCAGATCCCCGCGCCAGCACAGACGACGATCATCAAGGAAACGGCGGCACCGCCCGCCCAGACCTTTTGCTTAATCGTTTTCATATCACTCTACTCCTGATTTTGACTTGGCCGGCCGGAACCGATTTAATTTTCAATGGCTTATTTCTAGAAGGCGACAGAGAGGCGAACGCTTGAGACCACTGCGTCCTCTGCCCCTCGAATACCGCCGGGGTTGGGAGCGTAGTGGAGGCTGCCCTGTAGCGTGACGGCAGAGCCCAATTGGTCTGCCAGAGCGACTTCAACACCCGATTCCGCATCTAGCGGGTCATCGCCAGCGAGGCGGGCGGTGTCTTTAAACAGATCAGAGACATAGGCCCGACGGAGGCCGAGCGAGAATTGGCTGTTGGGACGGCCAGAAATAATCTGGTCAACCAAAATCCCTGCCGTGACAGAGCCTTGGAAGTCTGACGTCTCACCATCAGAATAGCCAGCCCGCATAAAGCCAGTGACGGCGCGGCCTGAGTCAGACTCAAAGATAGGTTGTTCAACGAGGCCATAAATGCCCCAAGGATTGATCGATCCGGCAGGTCCACTGGACTTATAGGCAGGGGCCTTATCGCTATAGCGCCAAGCGCCAACGGCCAGCAGGCCTTTGCTCGTTAGGCCCGCTTCGGCGATGGTGAGGGCACCTTCGTTGAAGTTATTGGGCGAGCCTGGGTCGCCCCAATTATGTGCGCGTGCGCCAAACACACCCAAACGCACATAGCTGTTTTCGGTTGGATTGATGGTACCCACAACAGCTAATGCCGTTGAGGGGAAGATTGCAGGACCATTGCTGCCGGTCGCCGCCAATTCAGTGCCAATCCCAAAAGGAGGGCCGACTAAGAGGCCAGAAGCGTCAGTGGCATAGAATTGTGCATTGAGATCGATATAGCCAAAGGATAAGGCACCCTTGTCGCCAAACTTCTTCTCAAAGGCGAACTCATAGACTTTGAAGCGGCCGTCTGCGACCTCAATATTGGACACGCCTTCTAGGGTGCCGATGGCATCATTGGGGCGATCGCCCGAATTGCCCAACACATTCATGTAAAAGGTGGTTCCGCTGAGACCAAAGGCTTTCTCAAGGTCCCATGTCAGCATGACATTGACGTTGTCGAGATAATAGGATTTGCCCTCGGCAGCACCTTGGTGAGCGGTGATTATTTCGCCGGTATATTCAGCTTCTATCGACAGGCCGCTGGGCTCTAGTGCACCGCGCAGGCCATCCAATGGCTTCTTGCCTTCAGCTAGAACAGGTGTTGCGATTTGAAGAAGGGCGACGAGACCCCCGATGGCCAGTGTCTTAGTCCGAAGCTTCATGATCTGTTTCCCCCGCTCTACTGGCGACTGATAAGTCTTCGAGAGGCTCCACCTTGCGACTTCTTATGATTATGTGGTGGGTCTAATGCGCATCTCAGCGGATTGATTCCTGGATGCGATCTCAAAGGCGTGGTGCTTGTTTTCAAACTTCCTAAATCTGCCCCATGTGGAGCGAACTACATCTGCCGCAAGGGTAACCGTAAAATGCTTAATAAATGGATATTACCCGCAAGTGCTTAGCAATAATCAATGTCGTGATCGCGCCAGTACAAAACTAGAAAATCACAAACTTGTAGTGATTCAGAATACTAAAACGATTGCATGCTCCAACAACGGACCTGCGGTTACCTTGGCTCACCCAGTTCCGGTTCCCAAGATTGATTCGAAACATTCATGTGACCAAGCTTGTGCGGAAGTTGTTGTATAGATACAATTTATTGAAAATAATCATTTAATCAAATTGCTTTTAAAAAAAACGGCTCTATATGGCCGTCGTGCCGTTCCTCTCCTGTGACGGCTAAGGAGATAAAGAGAAATGTTAACTGTAGGCGATATCCTCCCAGAATTCAGCGTAACCGGCGTGAAGCCAGGCTTCAAAGCGCATGAAGAGAATGGCGAAAGCGCGTTCTTCGAAATCAACCAAAACAGCTTCGAAGGTAAGTGGAAGCTGATCTATTTTTACCCAAAGGACTTCACCTTTGTTTGCCCAACTGAAATCGTTGGCTTTGACAAATTGGTAGGCGAATTTGCTGACCGCGACTGCGTCGTGCTCGGCGGCTCGACCGACAACGAATTCTGCAAGCTGGCTTGGCGCCGTGAGCATCCAGATTTGGCGAACATGAAGCAATATGCGTTCGCCGACACCAAGGGTGCTTTGGTTGATGGCTTGGGCGTTCGTGAAAAGGATGCAGGCGTTGCCTTGCGCGCGACTTTCTTGGTCGATCCAAACAATGTCATCCAGCATGCTTCGGTCAATAATCTGAACGTCGGCCGCAACCCAGACGAAATTCTGCGCTTGCTCGACGGTTTCCAAACCGACGAATTGTGCCCCTGCAACCGCCCAGCCGGCGGCGCAGTGCTCTAATTGAGACCTAAGGCGCGTCGGATGGCGGGATAGCCTATCCATCCGACGCCCTTTTTGTATCTGCCTCCTCCCAAAGATCTTTGTCCCAAGGATTGCTGACATGACGCTCGAACAATTGCGCGAACTCATTCCCGACTATGCAAAAGACATCCGCTTAAACCTTGGCTCGCTCGCCAATGAAACGACCTTAACCGACCAGCAAAAGTGGGGTGCCTTCTTGGCCTCCGCGGTCGCCATCGGCCAACCCCAAGTCGTCAAAGCATTTGAAACTGAAGCCGCTGCGCGCTTGACGCCACAGGCCATCGACGCGGCGCGCGCTGCTGCGGCAATCATGGCGATGAATAACGTCTACTACCGCTCGCTGCATCTTCTCTCCAATCATGAGTATCAAACCTTGCGCGCTGGTTTGCGCATGAATGTGTTGGCAAACCCCGGTGTTGAGAAAGTCGATTTCGAATTGTGGAGCCTTGCAGTTTCGGCGATCAATGGCTGCGGCATGTGCCTCGACAGCCACGAAGTTGAGCTGAAGAAGCATGCGGTTCCCGCCCTCAACATCCAAGCCGCGCTGCGCATTGCTTCGGTTGTTGCAGCAGCCAGTGCTGTCCTGCGCTCGATCCACTAAGCGCATTCATCCCATCTACCCATTTGAGGGCGCGCTGGCTTTGGGCTGGTGCGCCCTTTTTCTAAAAATCAAAGCTGATCTGTTCGCTTTTGGGCGTCGCCTTCTTACGCGCCTTGGCTCTGGCTTCGCTTACTTGTTTAATCCCAGACTTACGGCTGCCATGTTGCTCTTGGATGACATGGGCCTGTGCCCGGTGGCCATCGCCTTTGCGGACACGGTGGATTTCAGCCCGCGCAAAGGCCCCCGCTGCCGCATGATCGACTAAAGGAGCGGGATAGAATGGCGGCAGGTCTGCTGCGGCAACCTTCCAAGGTTCATGAATTAGGATTGTTGGCAGATGAGCCAATTCTGGTACCCAGCGCCGGATGAAGTCGCCATTGGGGTCCTGATCAAGTGATTGTTTGACCGGATTATAAATGCGTGGCGTGTTGATCCCAGTTGTGCCTGATTGCATTTGCGCTTGGCTGTAATGAATGCCCGGCTCAAAATCCGTGAATTGGCGGGCAAGCAAGGTCGCGGGCAAGCGCCAATCAAGCCAGAGGTGATAGCTCGCAAAACTCATCACCATGGCGCGCATGCGGAAGTTCAGCCAACCGGTTGCGGCCAGAGACCGCATGCAAGCATCCACAAAGGGAAAGCCTGTCCGCCCTTCAATCCAAGCCTGTGCCAAGCCCGCATCCTCGGGCCGCGCGGGCCGGAGGTTATCATAGGCGCGGTGCATGTTTTGGATCTGGATTTCGGGCTCATCCTCCAACTTTTGGATGAAGTGGCAATGCCAATGGAGGCGCGCCAAAAACGATGAGATGGAGGCCGCATAGAGGTTGTCACCTGCTGCAAGATGACGCGCTTGGGCGCGACTGGCAGCTTGATAGGCCTCCCGCATCGAAAGCGTGCCAAAGGCTAAATGGGGTGAGAGGCGAGAGCAGGCTTCCGCGCCCTCTGCCGGGTTAGACATAGCCTTGCGGTAATTGCGACCGCGCTCGGTCAGAAAGCTTTTCAGAAGGCCGATTGCTTCCCGCCGTCCGCCCCTTTGCCGCTGTGCGCATGGATCAGAGGCGATGCCCAAGCTCTCAGCCTCTGGGAAGGCTGCGTTTTGATGGCTGGCAAAGCTGAAGGTGTCAGGGGCTTCGACGGGCGGGGCCGCCATCATCGCATCCCAGCGCCTGGCCCAACCATTGCGCGTACTAGGGCCGCGCCAGACGCCAAGTTGGCGATACTCAACAACTGGAATACCCGCCCGCTTAGCCCAAGCCCGCACGGCCTTGTCGCGCTGATAGGTCCAGAGGAGCCCTGTCTCTTCATGGGCATGGATAGCAGAAATGCCATGGCTAGCATGAAGGCGGGCCAGCACGTCGCAGGCCTCCCCCACTTCGACCACTAGGCCTGCTCCACGGCCTTTCAGCGCTTCATTCAAATCCGACAGGCACTCTGTGAGAAAATCAAAGTGGCGGCCGGACAGTTCGGGCTGCGCCCACAATTCTGGCTCCACGACATATAGCGGCAGGACAGGATTGCCGCTCTGATGGGCGGCCAGTAAGGGGGCATGATCATGCACCCGCAAGTCGCGCTTAAACCACACGACCTCGATCATGCACGGTCCAAATCACGCACCAAATTGGGCAATTTCTCTTTCAGCTTAAAGAATCCGCCGGTGGCTAAGGGCCATGTCCGGCTATCCCAAGATCGACGCACTTGGACAAGCCTTATGCCTTGAGCCGCCAAAGCCCGTTTCAGGTCTGTCACATGCCAAGCAATGGGCCCAACAGGCGTGTAGGGTGTGGCAATCTCTTTCACGCCCAAACCCTCAGCCCAATTCAACACGTCATCTATTGATGCCATCAATGGGGCTTCCACCTCAAAGGTCTGTTCAAGCCGAGCGCAGGCATCTTGTTCGGCCCGCCGCAGAAATCTGTTCTTCGCCCCGTCCGCCGGCCCGATATCGGGCACATGTAACAGGCCAGCACCCACCACTTTGGCGGACAGCGGCAGAGATTCTGGATGCAAATCATCGCTGTGGAGTAGGAGGCCAATGCGCTCTTCAAACAAGATTTCACCTGCGGGTAGGGTGCCGGGCCCAGTCTCTAAAAAGGGCTCGCTCAAAGGCAGCGCATTCTCGGCCAATTGGCCGGCGGGGTTAAAGCGCGCTAAAGTATGGGTCTCAATATTGCTGGCGCGCGCCAGATAATGCTTGCCCTTGGTATGCAGGCCCGCCACCCACCGCCACGATAAGGTATTGGACGCCACATCGGCATCGAGAAGATGCTTAAAGAAGAAATCCGCCCCCAATTGCCACGGCAATTCCAGTGTAAAAATCCAGATGCTAGCAAACCACATGCGTGCATGATTGTGCAGCCAGCCCAATGTCGTCAGTTCACGCACCCAAGCATCAAAACAGGCAATGCCCGTCTCACCCGCTTTGGCGCACGAGAGCTTTTGGGCGAGCTTATGGTCTTCTACGAACACTTGATTGAGGGCGAGGCGGTCTTGATTAAAGCGCGTCAGCACTTGCGGCCGCATCTCCAGCCAGCCTTTCCAATAGCTGCGCCAATAGACCTCTTGAATGAATTTCTCAGCTTTTACAAAGCCGTGGCTCGCCATCACCCGGCTGACGACTTCTTCTTCGGTGATTAAGCGGCGCGCGAGCCAAGGTGAAAGGGCGGAGACGTTTGATCGGTCATCTGGCCCTAGGTCGCTATTGCGCGTGCGGGTATAGGCCGTGCCTGCCGCGGGCAGAAATGCCTCCAACCGTACCAGCCCAGCCGCCCGCGTCCCCGTCCAATCAACGCGGCTTAAGGGCTGTGGGGTGGGGTCAAACGGTAAGGACGGCATGGGGTTAGATACGCAGTGGGCGAAGCATTGGTTCAAGGATTGGTGTGAAAAGGGGGTTGGGTGATGGTCCCCCCCTGCGAAGCGGGGAGAAACAATTTCTGTGTGCGAAGGCTTTTCAAGTGACTCCGCTTGCTGCAGGCAGAGGCTCTGCTTCACCCGTGTGCGTTACTGAATTTACATACATTTGTATATACAATTGGACGCGACAATGGCATATGAGTGGGATGACGCCAAAAATGGGCAAAACTTCGCCAAGCATGGCATTCGTTTCGAAGAGGCGATTGCCATTTTCGATGCGCCAGTCCTAACGGCGACCGACCCACGCTCCTATGGGGAGCTTCGAGAGATCAGCTTTGGGTGGCTCGGATCTCGCGTTGTGTTGGCGGTAGTTCATACCGATCGCAGCGGCGTTCGGCGTATCATCAGCGCTAGGTGCGCCAGCGTTAAGGAGAGGAGATTATTCTATGAACATCTCGAAAGAGCGGCTGGCCCAGATTGAGGCGCTGCCGGACGATCAGATCGACTTTTCGGATATCCCTGAAATGGATGCCGCATTCTTCGAAACCGCGCGTCTGGTCATGCCAGTTGGAACCACGAAGCAGGCGATTTCGATCCGCGTGGATGACGACGTGCTTCAGTGGTTTAAAGCCCAAGGTAAAGGACATTTGAGCCGTATGAATGCGGTGCTGCGCGCCTACATGCTTTCCAGCGCCAAAGAACGGACCTGACCATGAAAGACTTTATCCTCCTGATGCATGCCGACACCTTGCACCCAGATCGCGAGGAAGACTGGGAACCCTATATCGGGCGACTAATCGAGGCGTGGCGTCAGTTGTAGAATTGATCAACCAGATTGGATTTAAGGGGTTTTCCAATGAATTTGAGGGGATGGCGAGGTATCCAAGAAATCCGTGAAAAGCTTCACTCTGAAGGATTCCAAGTTGATCGTGTTTACGCGGAATTGAACGCCGCGATTTGCGAGGGGCAGTTTTCACCTGCGGAATTCTTGGCCGAGCAAGACAATATCGCCTATTGGCATCTCAGCGGTGTTCGTGTCGATGGGAAAATGGCGTGGGAGCCAGAGCCACCTCGCCCGATACACACGCTTCAAGCTGCATTTTTTGCTGCTCTGTCTCAAGCTGATAGAAACAGATTGGTAGACGTACCAATGTTGGAACGCAAGATAGCCGAATTACAACTTCTTCCGCCAAACTGCGCAGAATATGTGATGAGCAATGCTGAAATCCGTGCGTTTTCCCTTAAAGTAGCGGAATTATACGGTTTCAAGAAAATCAAGGCGCGATTTGGCACTATTTCCCCAGTAATTGCAAAGGAAGACGCTGAAACTGGGATAAAAGTGTTTTTTGGTTTAGATGGAGACTCCAGAGCGGGCCGATTTGGATTAATTCGCCGCTTCAACTTTCACCTGAGATTGTACGTCACCGACGGTCCATTGGACAGTCGAAAAGAGATCGAGCCAGCACTCTTTGGTGGAATGGGTTACTATCGAGATCTAAATGGTTTGCTCGACCTAAGTTATGGTTATGATGCCCAAGATATTGAGCAGATGAAATTTTGGTCGGAGATTATCAAAATTGGAGTCGTCGCTTTGGTCCGGTTTCTGGATTTATTTCATGCTAGCGTCGTCAAGTTTCGCAAAGAACAGCATGGGCTTGCTTGAGGACGCCCACCACCAAGAACGGACCTGACCATGAAAGACTTTATC
>CALRLV020000012.1:0-19234 GCA_943368895.1 Ferrovibrio terrae | reverse complement strand
TTGGCGATGACAGGCCCAGACGTTGTCTTGAGGTTCACGCCTAATTCGCGCGCCGTAATCTGCGCCAGCGTGGTCTTGCCCAAGCCCGGTGGGCCGAACAGAAGCAAATGGTCCATCGCATCGCCGCGCCCTTTGGCAGCACGAACGAAGATTTCGAGGTTTGCTTTAAGGTCGGTCTGCCCAACAAATTCGTCAAAGCCAGAGGGCCGCAGCGCGCGGTCGAGCGTATCGCCAACCCGCAATTCAGACGAAAGGAGGCGTTCGCCGTCAATGCCCTCACCCGACGGATTCATCGGCCGATCTCCTTCAGAGCCGCTTTCACGAGCGCGCCAACGCTGGCCGTCTCACCAAGGCTACGGCTAGCGAGGGCAACCGCGCGCAGGGCTTCAGGCTGGGCGATCCCAAGGTTCAAAAGTGCCGACACGGCTTGTGACCGATCTGCCAAAGCAGGTCCTTCGATCACCGGGGCTTGGAGGGCATCTGGCGCGGGGGTGACAGGACTTCCCCCCTCACTAAAGCCAGACGTACCCGTTTGGCCCATCAGACTGGCTGGCGGCGGGCGGCCTTTCAGCTCGGTAGCGATGCGGGCGGCAAGCTTTGGCCCAACGCCATTGGCGCGCGCAATGCTGACCTTATCTTCAAGCGCTGCGGCTTCCATCAATTGATTGGGCGAGAGCACATCTAGAATCGATAGCGCCACTTTAGCACCAACGCCGCTAATCTCTTGTAATTTGGCAAACCAAGCCCGCTCAGCGTCCGACAAAAAGCCGTAGAGCTTCAGGGAATCTTCGCGCAACTGCGTCTCGATGAACACATGCACGGCAGCCCCTTGGCCAAGGCGCGACAATGTCCGCGTGCCAGCAAAGACCAGATAGCCAACGCCACCAACTTCGATCAGGGCGCGATCTTCGCCAGTTGCTGCCACTAAGCCTTTGAGGGAGCCAATCATCCTTTTGCTGCCATGAGTTGACTGGTTGGGCTGCGCCGTTCAGCGGCATGGCAAATGGCAGCGGCCAAAGCGTCTGCGGCATCGGCTGAAACGGCACCGGACTGTGGCAGAAGACGACGCACCATGAAGGCAACTTGATCCTTCTCAGCACCACCTGTGCCCACCAACGCCTTTTTGATATGGCGGGTGGCATATTCGGTCACGGCCACGCGGTGCTGCGCCAAGACAGACAAGGTCGCGCCACGGGCATGGCCTAGCAAAAGGGCGGATTGCGCATTCTTCGCCATGAAAACCTCTTCAACCGCCGCTTCTGTCGGGTTGTAGAAATCAAGCACGTCTTTGATGCCGATGGCAAGCTGGCCCAATCGCTCTGTCAAAGCCAGTTTAGTAGGGGGTGCGATGACGCCATGGGCCACCCATGAAATACGCGCACCCTCGCACGCAATCACGCCCCAACCGGTGCGCTGCAGGCCTGGGTCAATGCCAAGGAGGATCGTTTGAAGTGACATGTCTTTCGTCCCGTAAAGCGAATCGCCGCCTTCGTGCACCCAAGCATCTTAACAGAACATAACCAGAACGACAAAGCCGTGTTATTTTTTCTTCAGTAACATCAATTCGACCCATTGATCCCCTGAAAGCCAGGTTTGTTCAAGGTCGAAATCTTTAAGTTCTGAGCTCAGCGTCTCAGCGGTAAATTGTTGCGCCGCGCCCATGGCCAACCAGTCGCCGGGCCGAAATCCAAAGCCAACGTCCTGCCATTGGATGGTCGCATCCTTTTGGGCCAACGCGCCAAACTGAACCTGTTGGCTCGCGGCGTGATGGAAGATTCGAGGCTCTAGCCCGTGACTTTTGCCCAAGCGGGTTAAGCAGCTACGCACCAGATGCTGGCCAAACTCCTGATAAGCGGCCTCGACCACAGCAGCATTTTGCGCGCGTTCGATGGTGAGGAGAAGAAAATCACCGGATTTAAGCGTTTGAGCAGCACCCTGGAACAGCTCGCCGCGCCCGGTTTCGTTCAAAAAGCCAAGTCCACCACCAGCGATCACAGCGAGACTTGTGCCAGACCCGATGGCCGGTAGGTCCCAGGATGAAGCGGTTGCCGTGGCAGGGGCCACGCTTATCTCCGCCGTCGAGTCCTTGGCGTTCAGCGTGTCAAAGATGCGCGGATCAATGTCACGATTCATCAAGACAATGGCTTTGGGGCGCTCCAGCGCTGTTAGCACCTGTGCGGTCCGAAGACCTGTAAACGGACCGCAGTCAATCAGGCGGGCGGCTGGGCCAACAAACTCGCCCACTTGAGACAGCATGCGATCGAGAACTTCGCGCTCGGCCCGCTCCACATGCGCGGCAGGGCTATCGAGGCCAAGTGCTATGTCGATTGTACGTGCCCCAGCCAACAGGTCTTGCTGGTGTTGCCGGACCAAATCTTCAAACATGTAAACTTCAACCCCAAGAAACAATCGTCAAACCAACTCAAACTAATGAAAGACCCGCGCCACTCGCGCGCAGCGCGGTCGAAGATAAGGGATTCCATCGGGCGGGTATATAGACCCAAGCCGGTGGTGCCGCACGCGGGCAAGCCATCGCATTGGCCAAATTCAGTCGTGCATGAGGAAAGCGTTGCGCCAATCGCCCCAATCGCGCCCGCGGCCCTGCGCCGGGGCGGGAGACGACACAAATGGGAATTAGCCGGGCAATGTCTTGCCAGCCGCGCCATTGCTCAAACCCGCTCAAATTGTCCGCACCCATCAACCAGACGAAATGCACACCGGGAAAGCGTCGTTTGAGGCCCCTCAGCGTGTCGATGGTGAATTGGGTTTTCAACTGGGTCTCAATATCGGTGACAATATTGCGGCGGCCACGCGCAACGGCCCGTGCCGAGGCTAAGCGGTTCTTCAGCGGTGTAGACTTGGGCTTCAGCGGGTTCTGCGGCGATACCAACCACCAGACACAAGTCAGGCCCAGCCGAGCACGGGCTGTCTCGGCCACATGGGCATGGCCAGAATGGGCAGGATCAAAAGAACCACCGAGGAGCCCGACCTTCATCCCTCGCGGCGCTCGTAGCGCGTATCGCATGGGTCTGGATTAGGGGAGAGTCCGGCCTAGGGGAAGGGGTTATGCTCATATTGAGGATAGTTTGCTGCTTTAGCCCCTTCCGGCTTTCAAAAGCGGCGCAGACCGAAACCGCTTGCTTATTGATTGAGAAGGGCGCATAGGGCGGGGGTCTAATGACGGTTCTATGCTTGTCTGTTCGCTGAAAATATCGGCGCTGCTCTCAAAAATACCTCCTGAAATGTCGACGCCAACATGCCCGCACATGCCGGCATGATATTCTCTATGAACGGAACTACTCTAATGACTACCGGAACAGTAAAATGGTTTAACGGCCAAAAAGGCTTTGGCTTTATCGCTCCTGATGACGGCGGCCCTGATGCCTTCGTCCACATCAGTGCAGTGGAACGCTCGGGCATGAGCGACCTGCGCGACGGCCAAAAGGTCAGCTATGACCTCGTGGCAGATCGCAAGAGCGGCAAAATGTCTGCCGAAAACCTGCAAGATCGCGCCTAAATTTTGGGCTTCCTCGTGAAGCCAGACTTTTAAGCTCTAATGGATGCGGCCGGTGCTCTGGCATTGGCCGCAACCTACTACCTCGTCCCTCCACACCTCCACCGAAGTGAGCACCCCATGGCCAAGGGACAGAAAAAAAGTAATAATGAAATCCGCAAACCCAAGGCGGAAAAGTCCAAGACCGAAGCGCCAACACCTTTGTTCTCCAAAGGGGCGACAACGGCCGACAAAGTCCCTATGGGCAAGCGCTAAAGCTTTTAGAAACTGGGTGTTGAGACGGCCTGCGCCGGATTAGGCTCCACCCGCCGATAAGCCAAAGCTTCGGCAATGTGAATCCGCTTTACCCCTTCAGAACCATCGAGGTCTGCAATCGTGCGGGCGACTTTCAGCGTGCGGTGATAGGCCCGTGCCGACAAGCGCAGCGCGTCAGCCGCCTTTCCCAACAAATCTCGTCCAGGCCCATCGGGGGCCGCGACCCGATCCAGCACGGCCCCGCTAGCGATTGCATTGGTCGCAATCGCCAGTCCGTCATTCTGGTAGCGCTCCGCTTGGGCCGCGCGAGCACTTGCCACGCGAGCGGCTGCTTCCTGTGTGCCCTCGCTGCTGGCGGGCAGGGCGAGGTCTGCGGCGGTAACGGCCGGGATGTCGATTTGCAGATCAATCCGATCGAGGAAAGGCCCCGATAAGCGCGACTGATAGGTCACCATACAGCGCGGCGCCTTCCCACACGTCCGCCCAGCGGCGGCCCCACAGCGGCAGGGGTTCATGGCGGCGATGAGTTGAAAGCGCGCCGGATAGGTCACATGCCGATTAGCCCGCGCGACCACCACTTCGCCCGTTTCCAAGGGTTGGCGCAGCGCGTCGAGGGCTTGGGCAGAAAATTCCGGCAATTCATCGAGAAACAACACACCATGATGGGCTAAGGACACTTCGCCCGGCTTGGCCCGAATGCCACCGCCCGTTAGAGCCGCCATACTGGCAGAGTGGTGCGGCGCCCTAAACGGACGCGTGCGCGTCAAAGATCCACGCTCGAGCATGCCAGCCACCGAGTGGACCATCGACACTTCCAAGAGCTCCCGCGCACTCAAAGGTGGCAGGAGGCCGGGGAGACGTTGCGCCAGCATTGACTTGCCAGCCCCGGGTGGACCAACCAATAACAAATTATGCCCGCCAGCTGCGGTGATCTCTAACGCCCGTTTGGCCTGTTCCTGCCCGCGTACATCCTTCAGATCGGCCACAGGTGGTGCATCGATTAGGGCGCCGGGCTGTGCCAGTTCAAGTGGCCGCGCGCCGCGAACATGATTGATAAAGCCCATCAAGCTCGATACCCCAATGACCCGCCCACCCGACCAAGCGGCTTCAGAGGCAGAGGCTGACGGGCAAACCAAGGTCAAATCCTCCCCGTGGGAAGCCATAGCCGCCGGTAAAGCCCCAACGATGGGCTGCCAGTCGCCATCCAGCCCGAGCTCCCCCAGCACGGCCAAGCCATCTAGCGCGTCAGACGGTAGGACACCCATAGCCGTCAAAAGGGCAACGGCAATCGGCGCGTCATAATGTGACCCCTCCTTTGGCAAGTCCGCCGGGGCCAAATTGACCAGCACACGCTTGGCAGGAACCGACAGGCCAATGGCCGCAAAGGCAGAGCGTACCCGCTCCCGACTCTCAGCCACCGCTTTGTCCGCTAAGCCTACAATGGAGAAATAAGGGTTCGCCCCAGCGTCCGTTATTTGGACTTGGACGTCAACTCTGCGCGCTTCGGCCCCATCAAAGGCCCATGTAACCAATCGAGCAACCATCGTTTCGCTTCCGAACTATCCACATTCCAACTAGAAATTAGAACATATAACGAACGGATAACGAACAAAAGACTATTTCTAATGCTAGATGGTGATTTTCTACCTTTATAGGCTGTGCAAAACTTTCTTACCATAGAGTAATGTCTAGTTCAATTTACGGCTGATAGCATCCCACATAAGCGAAACTGCATTGACCCCAGAGAAAGCTTTAAGCGCCAAAGCGCCCGTGGGCGAGGTGACATTGATCTCGGTTAATCGGCCTGCGATGACGTCAATCCCAACGAACAAAAGACCGCGTTCTTTCAGGGTTGGGCCAATGGCGCGGCAGATGGCCAGATCGGCTTCACTCAAGTCAATTGGATGGGCCGTGCCACCGACGGCGAGGTTGGAGCGAATATCATTGCCCTTGGGCACCCGATTGATGGCGCCCACTGGTTCACCATCGACAAGAATGATCCGCTTATCACCGTCAAATACGCCCGGTACAAAGGCTTGCACCATAATCGGGTCGCGACTGGTGGTGAAAAACAAATCAAGTAGGGCGCCTAAATTGCCATCCTCCGGCTTGATCCGGAACACGGCCGCACCCGCATTCCCAAACAATGGCTTGACGACAATGTCCTGATGCTTGGCCTGAAACGCCTTAATGGTGGCTACGTCGCGCGACACGAGAGTTGGCGGCATCAAGTCTGGGAAAAGAAGAGGAACAATCTTCTCTGGGCTCGACCGCACCCAGAAGGGGTCATTCACCACCAAAGTCTTGCCCTTCAGAAACTCCAGCAGGTGTGCGGCCGTGATATAGCTCATGTCAAACGGCGGGTCCTGACGCATCAGAACGACGTCGACATCCTCTGCCAGATCCAAAACAACTTCAGCGCCGAGCGTAACATGATCGCCCTTGACGCGCTGAACCTTAGCGGGCTTGGCGCGCGCACTGACTTTGCCTTCCTGCCAGCTTAAGGTGTCAACTTGATAGACAAAAATCTCATAGCCCCGATTTTGTGCTTCTTCGGCCATCGCAAAGGTCGTATCGCCATCAATATTGACGTGCTCAATCGGATCCATTTGGATGGCAATACGCAGGGGTTTGGAGGCAGTTAAATCAGACACAGGTCGTACTCGCTAATTGAGCTTTTGGCGCAGAGTTTGGGTTCTGTCGCGGTCGGCTTGGGTGTAACCTTGAAGTTGGCTTGCCCGCTGCGCCCATTCAAGGGCAATATGGATTTGTCCGGCGGCTTCTGCAGCTTGGGAATAGTCGTGTGCCACTTGATAATTGTCGGGGGCCAAGAGCGCGCGACGAAAGGCGGCCCGCATCCACGCATCAATTTGACCAGAGGCCCGCGCTCGTGCCGCCAGATTTGTTTGCAGGCGAACCGCCATCACCCGATCGGAAACCGGGGCCAGCATGGCTTCGCTTAAAGCCTTGATCCCGACCCGATTGGCGATTTCCGACAGGCCGACCTCATCCACAATCGCGCCGCCAGCCAGGGGGTCAATGAAAATTGGCCCATCGGTCGCCTCCAAACGCAACAGAAAATGACCCGGCGTGTCGACCCCGTGAAGGGCGGCGCTAGAAAGGCGGGCGACATGACGCCAAATCACGCCGAGGCCAACGGGCAGGCCCGCTCGTGCCTTGAGGATACTGATTAAATCCGCATTGCCGGGGTCATCAAAGTCCTTGGTTGAGCCTGCAAACCCCATTTCGCCGAAGATCAATTGCGTAAGTGCCAGAGCGGACTGGGGCTTTCTCTGTTGGGCTAAGGCGGTGAGCTGATCCAACACGCTAAGCGCCTCGGAAAGATCGCGGTTGGGGTTCTCATGGATGGCACAGGCTAAAGCACAGGCCGTGAGGTCAAAGCGGTCGACAGGCATGTTGGCGCACACTTTAATCGCGCTTTCCGCGTCAAGACGTGTTCTGGGGATCATTTACGCCGCGCCCGAAAAGAAATCACATTATCTGAATGGCCCTGCCCGCTCAGCATAGGGTCTATTTCTGGCCGCCAAGCGTCGCGAATATGCTTCGGCCAGCGCCAATTGGTGACGACCATCAGATCATAGCGCCAGGCGAAATGCTGTGTCCACGCGCGTCTAGACGTCCAGCCAGTTGCCGCCCGTACGATGCGCGACATTTGACGGCTGGCCAGCACTTCGGCAGGATCGACCGCCCCGTGGCGCATTTTAACTTCGATGAAGGCCAGCACATCGCCGCGCCTTGCAATCAGATCAATCTCGCCTGAAGGCGTCTGTACGCGCCGCCCAAGGATCGCATAGCCCTTCAACTGCAGCACAAAGGCAGCCCAGTTCTCGGCCCAACGGCCAGATCGTTCCGCCAAGGCGCGCTGGGTTAAATTCATGACGCAACCTGCTTGCGCGCAGCCACCAGCGCCAAGGCGCGGCTATAGACATCCCGGCGGGCGATGCCGGTTTTCAAAGCCACAGCGGCAGCAGCATCCTTAACGCTGAGACGGGACAAGGCCTCTTCCAAAGCGCTATCCAAGTCAGGCGCTTCAGTCTCATTGGTTTCTTGGCCCTTCCCGCCGACCACAACGACAATCTCGCCGCGCGGCGCATCGGCTTCGCCATAATGGGTCGCCAAAGCCGACAGAGAGCCGCGCCGAGTTTCTTCATACAGCTTCGTCAATTCCCGGGCGACACAGGCGGGACGGTCGCCAAAGACCTTGGCCATGGCCGCGAGACTTTCGGCCAAGCGCGGGCCGGTCTCATAAAAAATCAAGGTGGCAGGGATCGCAGCAAACTCATGGAAAAAATCCGCCCGCGCACCCGCTTTCGATGGCGCAAAACCCGCGAAGAAAAACCGTGCCGAAGGCAGGCCAGACACGATCAGAGCAGCCAAGGCGGCAGACGCCCCGGGCACGGCCAGAACCTTATGCCCAGCTTCAATCACGCCACGGGCTAGGCGTTCGCCAGGATCACTGACGCCCGGTGTACCCGCGTCTGAGCAAAAGGCCACCGACCCGCCTTGATCAAGAATCTTCAGTGCCTGCTTCAGGCCGATTTCCGTAGCGGACTCATCACAGCGCGCCACCTTCCCGCTGATGCCGTGCAAACCCATCAAGCGCTTGGTTACACGAGTATCTTCGGCCAAAATGAGGTCGCAATCAGTCAAGGTCTTTGCCCCACGCGGCGTGAAATCACCCAAATTACCTATGGGTGTCGCGACAAGGTAAAGCCCCGATTCTAACAGCATTTTTATGGGCGTTTCCAGTTGATGCGATTGCACCAGACTGCCCTCACGCTTAGACTTAGGCCGGTTATTGGGAGTAGCGTTGGCCATGTCATCCATTTCTTCGACAGAAGGTTTGTACTTTCCGACAAAAATACCAAGCCTTAAACGGGCGCTAGGCGCAAGCCTTTGCGCAGCTATGTTGATGGGCTTGGCGTCCTGTGCATCCACCCCGCAAACCACGACGCCACCGCCGCCACCGAGCCAGCCAGTGGTGCAAGAGCCTGCAAACCCCTATGTGATTAAAGCGACCAATAAGGTGACGCCGCCCCATATGGCGGGTCGTAAGCTGGTTCGTGTCGCGTTGCTGGCACCCTTTAGCAGCGAGAATCCAGCCATTCGCAACGAAGCCCAGACGCTACAAAGCGCGGCTGAACTTGCGCTTTTTGAACATGGCGATGCGTCTATGCTCCTCATTCCAAAGGATTCTGGGGATACTCCAGAGTCGGCGCGTGAAGCAGCGGTAGATGCGTTGCGCTCAGGTGCCGACTTCATCTTGGGCCCCTTGTTCGCCAGCGGTGTGACAGCCATCGCGCCTTATGCGCGGGCCAATGATGTGCCGATGTTTTCCTTCTCGACCGATACGTCTGAGGCCGGTCGCGACATCTATGTTTTGACCTTTTTGCCCGAGGATGAGGCTCGTCAGATTGTCCGCTATGCGGCCGAACAGGGCGTTAAACGGCTGGTGGTTTTGGCCCCGGAAGGTCGCTATGGCGACCGGGTGGCTGCTGCCGCGCGCGAGACTGCCGCTGCAGCCGGTATCGAGTTCATGGGGGATGAACGTTACGATCCCCGCTCCACGTCTATGACGTCGGCAATCGAAGTGTCGAAGCGTGTTGCTGGAAGGGTCTCTGGCGGGAATGCCAGCCGGGAGACGGCTATTTTGATCCCTGAACGCGGCGCGATGCTGCGGGCGATTGTCCAGACCTTGGGCCAAGCCGGTGCCAGCTCCCGTCAAGTCCGCTATTTGGGCACAGGCCTGTGGAATGATCCCGACACATTGAACGATAGCCGCAGGCTGGGGGCTTGGTTTGTGACGCCGGATGTCGCGGCCCGCAGCGCCTTTGAACAACGCTTCAACCAAGCCTATCAGCGCCGTCCAACCCGTCTGGCAGGCATGGGTTATGACGCCACCGCTATGTTGGCCCGCATGACGCGGGAAGGCAGCAAATCTGGGGCCTCCGCCCGTGCCATTGAGGCCCAAGACGGCTTTATTGGCGTCGACGGGCTGTTCCGGTTTAGAAACCACGTGGTTGAGCGCGGCATGGCTGTTAACGAAGTCGTCACGCGCGGCAGCAAAGTGGTGCAAGTCGCGCCAAAGGCATTTCCAAAATAAGCGCTTGAATTCAAGGGTGAAGAATGGGTGACATCCGCGTACGGCCCTTGGAGGCCTCTGATCGGACCATCTGGGAAGAGCTGTGGCATGGCTATCTGACCTTTTATAAGGTCAGCGATTTCGCACCGGACGTGACCGAAGCGACGTGGCAACGCCTGTTGGACCCAAATGGCCCCTTGCATGGCCTTGTGGCGGTTGATGGAGACGAGATTTTGGGTCTCGTCCACTTCCTCTATCATCCATCGTCGTGGACGATTGGGCCTTATTGCTATCTGCAGGACTTGTTCACGTTTCCAGCCGCCCGTAGGCGCGGGGTCGGCGAGGCCTTGATTGAAGCGGTCGCTGATGCGGCGCGCGCGCAAAATGCTGCCCGCGTTTATTGGTTGACGCATGAGACCAATACACCTGGTCGCAGCCTGTATGACCGCGTGGCCCGCCACGCAGGCTTTATCCACTACATCAAGGATTTGTAGTCAGAGGCTTTGGATTTTCCGGCCAACCTTATTGGCATACATGGCCTCATCAGCCCGCGACAAAGCCCGTTCACCCGTATCGTCCGACTCAAAACTATAAGAGCCATAGGCGGCCCCGACTTGCAGGCGGTGACCTTGGTAGGTGATTTCGGTCCGAGAGATGGCTTCGGCTAATTGCGCGCCTTTCCGGCGGGCATCTTCTGGGCCTGCTTTGGCGAGAATAACCGCAAATTCATCGCCACCGACGCGACCAACCAGATCACTCTCGCGGATGTTCGCAGCCAAAGTTTCGCCAACTGCCAGTAGGATGGCGTCGCCAGCCGGGTGACCAAAGCGGTCATTAATCTGTTTGAAGCCGTCGAGATCAAAATAGACAAGGCTGGCTTGCACTTCATAGCGATGCGCGAAGCTAATCACCCGGTTTAACTCGCGCTCAAAGGCGCGGCGGTTGAATACCGGCACCAACGTATCCCGGTCTGCCAATTCCTCGGCACGGCGCAACCGATCCACCAAGCGCGCCCGATCTGATTTTAGGCTCGTCACCTGATCGGACAAATGTTTCAGCGCGCGGCGAACATGGGGGGTAAGTTCCTGAGGGGGGATGCCGAGTATAGCCGGCTTCTCTACGCCTTGTTCCACAGGAGCCTTTTGGCTGCTTGGTGCAGGGCTCAGATCGGCTATCGGGTGGCGCTTGGCCGCGGCCGCAGCTTGGGTTGCCCGCTCAAGCGCCGATTTCGGCTGCAAGGACGGCGCGGTCGCTTTCGGCTTTCCATCAGCATGATGTTGTGCAAACGACACTGCCCAACGCTCCCGTCTTGGCCGCCTCACACGGCCTTAATTCTCAGTCTATGTAGCACTTTATGGTACGCTCTGTAAGGGCGCAAAACCCAAAACCTGTGCCTCAAGGCTGTGCGCGCGATTGGTTAACAAGATGTTTACGGACACGGATTTCCGAACAGGTCTTCCCTTTCCGGCTCATTACGACTAGAAGCCCCGCTTTCTTGGGTGTTGACGCAGGCGCTGGCGGATGCAGGCAACTTTCGTCGCAAGTGTTGGAAAGCGCAATCAATGGCCTCTATCCCACAAATCGGCCCACAAATTGGATTGATTATGGGCTCCCGCTCGGACTGGGAAACCATGATTGAGGCGGCCAAGATTCTTGACCATTTGGCCGTGCCTTA
Organism: Ferrovibrio terrae; assembly: GCA_943368895.1. GTDB lineage: Bacteria > Pseudomonadota > Alphaproteobacteria > Caulobacterales > Aquidulcibacteraceae > Aquidulcibacter. Next base: position 7,687 of record CALRLV020000012.1, on the reverse strand, counting down.
TGAGGCCAAAGTCGTCTCCGCCCACCGCACCCCTGACAAAATGAGCCTCTATGCTAAGGACGCCAAAGGCCGTGGCCTGAAGGTGATTATTGCTGGTGCCGGAGGGGCAGCGCATTTGCCCGGCATGGTTGCCGCTATGACGACCTTGCCCGTCCTCGGCGTGCCCGTGCGCTCTGCCGCTTTGTCTGGCCAAGATAGTCTTTTATCGATCGTCCAAATGCCCAAGGGCATCCCGGTCGGCACGCTCGCCATCGGCCCAGCCGGTGCCGCTAACGCCGCCTTGTTGGCAGCCTCCATCCTCGCGTTGACCGATGAAGCCTTGGCAGAGCGCTTGACGGCATGGCGTGAGGCGCAGACCGAAGCGGTTGGGGACGATCCGCGCGAATGACGGCCACTTCTGATCGCCTCGCCCCCGGTTCGACCATTGGCATTTTAGGTGGCGGACAATTGGGCCGCATGCTGGCAATGGCAGCAGCGGAGCTTGGCTTTGACTGTGTGGTTTATGAGCCAGAGGCCGATTGCCCGGCTGGACGGGTCGCCGCCAAATGCTTTACAGCCGCTTGGGATAATCAAGAGGCGCTGGCCGCTTTTGCCGAGTGCGTCGATGTCGTTACATTTGAATTTGAGAATGTGCCCGCCGCGTCGCTGGCATTTTTGGAAGCACGAGCCGTCATCCGTCCAGGTCTCAAGTCCTTGCAATTGACGCAAGACCGTTTGGTCGAAAAGCAATTCATCCAAGGCTTGGGTCTTAAGACCGCGCCATTTGCCGCGTGCGACAGCCTCGAAGGCCTTGAGCGCGCGGTAGCGACCATCGGGCTGCCTGCCATCTTGAAGACCCGCACCCTCGGCTATGACGGTAAAGGCCAATTCCGCTTGAGCCAGATCAGCGACGTGGCTGAGGCCTGGGCCGCACTAGGGGGAAGACCCGCTATTCTAGAAGGCTTTGTGCCGTTTGAGCGCGAAGTTTCGGTCATTCTCGCGCGGGCCGTCGATGGCAGTTTTGCCGCCTTTGATGTGACTGAGAATGTGCACCAAGGGGGCATTTTGCGGACCTCGACAATTCCCGCACAAATATCCGACGCTTTGGGCGAACGGGCCGTCGAAGCAGCCGCCCTACTTGCCGAAGCGTTAGACCATATAGGCGTATTGGCGGTGGAATTCTTTGTCCTAGGCCGTGAGCTGGTGGTCAATGAGATCGCGCCACGCGTGCACAATTCCGGCCATTGGACGCAAGACGGCTGTGCCGCAGATCAGTTTCAGCAGCATATTCGCGCCGTCGTCCATTGGCCCTTGGCCTCAACTAAGCGCCATGCGCCGAAAGTCGTCATGACCAATTTGATCGGGCATGATGTGGACGCTTTGGCCGATCTGGCGGGCCAAGCAAACACCTTCGTCCATCTCTATGGCAAGCGGGCCGTTCGCGATGGCCGCAAAATGGGCCATGTGATCAAGCTTTAAGGCTTGGGCTGAGCGCCATAGCGCAGGCGGGTCAAAATGCCCAAAGGATCCGGTATCTTGTCAACCAAGTGATTGACTTGGGCCTTCACCTTCTCAAATTGCATCACGCCGCCAATTTGCTTGTCCAAAAAGGCCCAAGTAGCGGCACTGTCGTCGCTCTCATCCTGCAGCCAATAGGCCAAAGTCGCCAGATGAACGCCTGACAGAATGGTGCGCTTTGAATAATAATTAAAGTCGGTCGAGGGATCGCCCATCGCAACCCAAGCCCGGTCTGCGGCGCGCCAGCCAATCCGCACCGCGTCGGGGGCATTATTGGGCACGGCCAGATAGATGGCGGCGCGGCGCAGGCTTTCCTTATGGGTGGACAAAGCTTCTAGTCGCACCCGCACGGCCAAGGTCGCCTTTGCACGGATCTTGGTGCCCGGCTCACAATCCTCAATCGCCCGCTCCATCGCGCGCTCGGCTCGGTCAAACCACGCATCGATCAAATCCACCGCACCGCGCGGAGCCGCCAATAAGGCCTCACCCTCGCTCAAATTCGCGGCCTCACGTGCCCGCGCGAGTGCATTGGGCAGCCAGCCAGAGAAGCTAGCCTCATCCAAGGCAGCATCAAGATAGCGATCCCGCAGCACTTGGATCGGATCATGGCGGGAAACGGGGTTGGTGAGGTCAGCGGAAACGGTCATAGGCGCTAAGATAGGTCAAGCGGGGCCTATGGTCCATCGCTGTTTTCGCAACTGACATGATTCGACATCATGAGGTGGACAATGGAGACTGATTTCTGTATGTCCCCCGCTCTACTTTCACTTGGCCAGTTCTCTGGTCGTTCGTCCAATTTATAGGGGGCTCCCCTGGTTCAGATCCTTGTGCGCGATAACAACGTCGATCAGGCGTTGAAAGCACTGAAAAAGAAGATGCAGCGTGAAGGCACCTTCCGCGAAATGAAGCGTCGTAATCATTTTGAAAAGCCTTCTGAGAAGCGTGCTCGTGAAGACGCAGAAGCCGTGCGCCGTATGCGCAAGCTGCAGCGCAAGCGTGCGCAGCGTGAAGGCTTGGTTCTGAAGCGCTAAGCCTTTTGGCTTAACTGATTTCATAAGCCGCCGCTGGGATCTCCTAGCGGCGGCTTTTGTGCTTGTTGGGGACGGGAGAGACACGTGCACGATCAACCTAGCGCTGGCCGCTTTGAGGGCCGCACCCATTTCCTGCCGGTCCGGATCTATTACGAAGATACGGACATGTCGGGCATCGTCTATCACGCCAATTATCTGCGCTATTTTGAGCGCGGGCGATCAGACTTTCTCAGGCTGGCAGGTATCCACCACACCCAATTGCTGGAACGTGATCCGCCTTTAGCTTTTGCGATCACGGGCATGGACATCAAATTCAAAAAAGCTGCCCGTATTGACGACTGCCTCCTCGTCCAAACCCATTACGATGCCATCAAGGGCGTGCGCTTGATCATCAACCAGACGATTTTCCGGGGCGATGAGGTGATCGCAACCGCCGCGGTTGAGGCGGTCACGATTGACTTACAAGGCCGGCCCAAGCGCCCCTTTAAGGAACTAGAAGCCCAGCTAGCGCCTTATCTGTTGCCTTAAGTAGGCTTGCGCTTGCGCCGCAGACGCAGCGCGTTCTTCACCCGATTCCACACCTTATAGCGCTCCATCACGGGCAGTGGGTCCAGGTTTTCGAGGAATTGCTCGGCACAGGCCCGCCACGAGAAGCCTTCGGCATATTTGCGAACTTGGTCGCGGTCTAGGCTCAGGCACGCCTCAATGCTGGCGGTCAGATCATCGCCAATCACACCTGCATTTGAACCCGGGATAATGTCCTTAGGACCCGGCGCGATAAAGGCCGCCACCGGGGTGCCTGTGGCCATGGCCTCCAAAATCACCAGCCCGAACGTGTCCGTATAGCTTGGGAAAACAAAAACATCCGCATTGGCATAGCAGGCGGCGAGCTCTTCGCCGAATTTTGCACCCAAGAATTTGGCTTCTGGAAAGCGGGTCTCAAGGTCTAGCCGAGCAGGACCATCGCCGACGACCACTTTGGTGCCTTTAAGGTTGCAGGCCAAAAAGGCTTCGACATTCTTCTCAACCGAAACACGCCCGACATAGAGGAAAATCGGTCCCTCAATCCCAGCCAATGGTCCACGGTCTGCCACCCGCAAGCGAGGATGGAATTGCTCGGTATCGACGCCGCGCGTCCACATCGCGAGATTCTTGAACCCGCGTGAGACCAAAAGGTCATGCATGGTCGGTGTTGCTACCATCACGCGGCCCGCCATATGGTGGAACCAGCGCACAAAGGCATAGCCCCAGCTAACCGGGATTGGGAAGCGCGCGGAGACATATTCAGGATATTGCGTGTGGTAAGAGGTCGAGAAAGGAAAGCGGTGCTGAATGCAAATGCGCCGCGCTGTCAGGCCTAAGGTGCCTTCGGTCGCGATATGTACAGCCTCAGGCTCAAAATCTTCGAAGCGTTCCTCGATGTCATCCTTGGCGAACAGGGCCATTTTGATTTCAGGATAAGTCGGCAAAGGAATGGTCTTATAGCCGTCATTGGGCGTGACCATCATCACTTCATGGCCCATCTCGCGTAATTCCTGCACGGTACGCGAGAGCGTCCGTACCACTCCATTGACTTGTGGTTCCCACGCGTCTGTTACCAGCATGATGCGCATCTATAGGCCCTTGTTTTTTCCGTGATGTCCTTACAGTGTGCCGCCACAAAAGGCCAATAAGGCCTACACCATCTGTACTGGAAATGAGACCGTCATGCTGACCCAAACAGACTTAGAAGCCATGGACGCCACAAAATATGGCGATGAAGTAAGGCTAGTTCAGGGGCTCATCGACAACAGCCCCCTGCGCGGTGCGGTGCGATCCCAGGCCCTGATGGACGCCCAGGCAATTGTGCGAAAGGCGCGCGAGCGGGCCAAGCCTGTCGGCATGTTGGAGACTTTTCTGGAAGAATTCGGCCTAACCACACCAGAAGGCCTCGCTTTGATGTGTCTGGCTGAAGCTTTGTTGCGGGTCCCCGATCAGGAAACGGCAGACCGTTTGATTGCCGAAAAAATCACCAGCGGCGATTGGGGTGGGCGGGCTGGCAAGTCTGACAGCACTTTGGTCAATGCCTCTGTTTGGGGCTTGATGCTGACCGGCAAAGTCGTCGATGTTGGCGCAGAGGCGCGCAAGGACTTAGGGGCCTTTATGCACCGTCTGACACGCAAAGCGGGCGAGCCCGTTATTCGCGCCGCCGTCGGCCAAGCTATGCGCATCATGGGCGAACAATTCGTTTTGGGCCGCAGCATTGAAGCAGCAATCAAACGTGGCCAAGGGGCGATCCGCAAGCAACAGGCCAGTCACTTCTCCTTCGATATGTTGGGCGAGGGCGCGCGCACGCAAGAGGATGCGGCCCGCTATGCCAAGGCCTATGCCGACGCGATTGAGGTGGTGGGCAAGAATTCAGGCGGCTTGGGACCCGAGAAAGCCTCGGGCATTTCGGTCAAGCTCAGTGCGCTTTCTCCCCGCTATGACGCCCGACAGCGCCAGCAAGTCCATGAGAACCTCTATCCAATTGTCCTCAACCTCGCCCAGATTGCTAAGCGCTATGACATTGGCTTCTGCCTCGATGCGGAAGAGGCGGACCGCCTGATCTTGTCGCTCGAAATCCTCAACCGTCTTGCCCATGCGCCAGAGCTAAGCGGTTGGAACGGCCTCGGCCTTGCCATCCAAGCCTATCAAAAGCGCGCACCCAAAACTGTAGAGGCGGTGATTGCCATTGCCCGATCCTCAAAGCGGCGGATCATGGCGCGCTTGGTCAAAGGGGCCTATTGGGATGCCGAGATTAAGCGGGCACAAGTGGCCGGTCGGCCAGACTTTCCGGTCTTTACCACCAAGCCTGCAACTGACGTCTCCTATCTTGCCTGCGCAGACCTGATGTTGCGCGCGCCCGATGCCATCTACAGCCAGTTTGCCACCCATAATGCCCACACCTTGGCCGCCGTCCGCTGCTTGGCCCAAGCGGCAGGTCAAGAGGCCTATGAGTTTCAGCGTCTACACGGCATGGGCGAGACGCTCTATGCCACGGCGCGTGATCTGTTTGGCGATATGAATGTCCGCGTCTATGCCCCCGTCGGGGCGCATGAAGACCTGCTGCCTTATCTAGTCCGTCGTTTGCTGGAGAATGGGGCCAATACAAGCTTTGTTCACGCCTTCTTGGACGAAGATGTCCCAGTAGAACGCGTCGCGGGTGATCCGTTGACGGCGCTGGAAGCCGGTACGCGGCGACATTTGAAAGTGCCAGCCCCGCCTGCCCTTTATGGCGAGGCACGCGCCAATTCCAAAGGCCTCGATTTGACGCTCGCGCCCGATGTCACGGCGCTAGAACAGGCGATCGCAGCCCAAGCACAAAAAAGCGAAGGGCAAGGTTCACACGCCATTACCTCACCGCAAAATCACAGTTTCATTGTTGGCCATATTGACGAAACAAGCCTTGAGGCACTCGATGCCGCGTGCGAAATCGCCCACAAAGCCCAACCCGCATGGGACCGTTTAGGCGGCTATGCCAGAAGCCTGATCCTGACCCGCGCTGCCGATCTGATGGAGGCTGACCGCGCACGCCTGATGGCTTTGTGCTCGGCGGAAGCTGGCAAGACCCTGCAGGATTGTATCGACGAAGTTCGTGAGGCCATCGACTTCTTGCGCTATTATGCCGCTCAAGCCGCGCAAGAGTTTCAAACCCCGGTCGAACTACCCAGCCCAGCGGGTGAAACCAATGTGCTATCCTTACATGGGCGCGGCGTATTTGGCTGCATCAGCCCATGGAACTTCCCCCTGGCGATTTTCATGGGCCAAGTTACAGCAGCTTTAGCCGCTGGCAACGCAGTCGTCGCCAAACCCGCTGAACAGACTCCACTGATCGCTCAAGCGGCTTGCGAGATCCTCTATCAGGCAGGCGTGCCAAAAGACGTGCTACACCTCGTTTTGGGCGATGGGCGCACCGGTGCGCATTTGGTCAGCAATTCGAAGATTGCGGGTATTGCTTTCACGGGCTCTACCAATGTCGCGCGTCTGATCGCGCGCACCTTAGCGCATAAGGATGGGCCGATTGTGCCGCTGATCGCCGAGACAGGCGGCCTCAACGCCATGTTTGTCGACACCACCGCTTTGAAAGAACAAGTGGTGGATGATGTCATCATCTCCGCCTTTGGCTCGGCTGGGCAACGCTGTTCAGCCCTGCGCCTGCTGTTCCTGCCGCATGAGACGGCAGATGCCGTCTTGGATTGCTTGATGGGCGCGATGGATGAGTTGGTGCTGGGTGACCCCGCCCTGCTTTCCACCGACATTGGCCCGGTGATTGATGGCGATGCGCGGGCCATTTTGGAAGCGCATGAAGCCCGCATGGCGCAAGAAGCTAAGATTTTGAAGAAAATCGACGTCAGCGCGCTGGCACAGCAAGGCCATTTTTACGGCCCGTGCTTGGTGGAGATCGACAGCCTCGATATCTTGGAAACCGAAGTGTTCGGACCCATCCTGCATGTGATACGCTATCACCCTGAAGCAATTGAAAGCGTTGGCGCGGCTTTGGCGTACAAGGGCTATGGCCTAACGCTCGGCTGTCATACTCGCCTCGATAGCTTTGTTGACGAAGTGGAAGCAGCCGTCCCCGCCGGCAATTATTACGTCAACCGCACCATGACGGGTGCCGTGGTCGGCGTGCAACCTTTTGGCGGCGAGGGCCTATCGGGCACCGGACCAAAGGCAGGCGGACCCCATTATCTCCACCGCTTTGCTACCGAACGCACCAAAACCATCAACCGCGCCGCCCAAGGCGGCGACCCGCGCCTGTTTAATTTATAGGGGTTTCATCCAACAACGATGTCATCCCGGACGGCGCAGCCGAGCTGGGACCTTGTGCCGCAAAGTCCTATAAAACGTCCTATAATAAGTGAGTTGTCATCCCGGACGGCGCAGCCGATCCGGGACCTCGTGCCGCAAAGTCCCCTGAGGTCCCCGCTCTTCGCTGCGCTGCGGCGGGGATGACATTGTTTTGGATGGTTTCTTGTCTAGAAGCGCTTTGGTGATCCCTTTGGTCCACCAAACCGCTTCGTTTAGCGTGATCGGGCGATTTGTCGCGTCAAGTCCAGATTTCCTTCGGAAATCTGCCGCGTAGCGGCGCGCAGCGGACTTGACCCGTCAAATTGCCCACAAACAATCGAATTTGG
>CALRLV020000011.1:0-19460 GCA_943368895.1 Ferrovibrio terrae | reverse complement strand
TTAGAACTCGATCCTGGCAAATGATATATTTCTATATCAATTAATCGGATCTACCTGCAAGCCGATTAAGCCCGCAACAAACCCAAAATGCGTGCCAGCGTGGCTTTGAGTTCGCGGCGATCCACCACGATGTCGACCATGCCATGCTCCAATAGATATTCAGAGCGTTGGAAGCCGGGTGGCAATTTCTGGCGGATGGTTTGCTCAATCACGCGCTGGCCGGCAAAGCCGATTAAGGCACCGGGCTCAGCGATATGAATATCGCCTAGCATCGCATAGCTGGCCGTGACGCCGCCCGTTGTAGGGTCAGTTAACACGACAATATAGGGCAGACCTGCCCGGCGCAGGGCATCAATCGCCAAAGTCGTACGCGGCATCTGCATCAGGGACAAAATCCCTTCCTGCATGCGTGCACCACCTGCAGCCGTAAAGCAGATCAGCGGGCATTTGCGCTCTAGCGCTTCTTCGGCCGCTTTGATGAAGGATTCGCCTGCGGCCATGCCGAGCGAGCCACCCATGAAGTTAAAATCCTGCACCAAGGCCACGGCATGACTGCCCCCGACCTTGCCATAGCCAATCGCCATCGCGTCATCGCGACCCGTTTTAGCGCGCGCATCTTTCAAGCGATCCACATAGCGCTTGTCGTCTTTAAACTTTAGCGGGTCTTCGACCACTTTGGGCGTGTCGATGGCAAGCCAGCTTTCGCCATCGAACAAATAACGGAAGCGAAGCTCTGGCCCGATCCGCATATGCCGACCCGAAGGCGTGACCCATTGGCTATTTTCGAGATCAACCCGATAGAGCATCTCGCCGCTATCAGGGTCTTTGACCCATAAATTGTCGGGCGTTTCCCGCTTTTGCAGAAGCTTATTGATGCCCGGACGGATACGGTCGATCCAGCTGTTCATGCGTGTGGCTCCTAGCGGGCTTGCGCAATGGCTTGCGACAAGGACTGACAAAAGGCGGCGGCGGCTTGCGCAACGTCGCCACCAGTTTCATGTGCGCTGGCAATCACGTCAACTAGCGCTGAGCCAACTACCACGCCATCGGCGATTTTCGCGGTGCGGGCGGCGGCTTCTGGTGTCTTGATGCCAAAGCCAACGGCGACGGGTAGGCCTGAGGCCTCCCGCACAGCCGCGACGGCTTCGGCAATATCGGCCGTCTCAATCGCCTTATCGCCAGTGATACCAGCGACGGAGACATAATAGACAAAACCGCTGACGCCTGCGACGACCGCAGGCAAGCGCTTGGCATCGGTTGTCGGGGTCGCCAGACGGATCAAAGCCAGATCGCTGGCCTGCATCGCCGCGCGCAACTCGGCATCTTCTTCAGGTGGGGCATCCACGATGATGGCACCATCTATGCCCACTTCGGCGGCATGACGGGCGAAGGCATCATAACCCATAGTCTCAACGGGATTGAGATAGCCCATCACGATCAAGGGCGTTTCAGGATGATTTTGGCGGAACTGCGCCACTAAGGCCATGGTCTTACGCAAAGTCGTGCCATTTTTCAGGGCGCGAATGCCTGCACGCTGGATTGAGGGGCCATCGGCCATCGGATCTGTAAAGGGAAAGCCCAATTCGATCACATCCACGCCTGCTTTCGGCAAAGCGTCGAGAATGGCGGAACAGACCTCAAGGGATGGATCTCCAGCCATGACATAAGCAACCAAGGCAGCACGGTTTTCAGCTTTGGCGCGCGCAAAAGCGTTAGAAAGACGTCCGACTGGCATTAGATTTTCGCCCCTAAAGCGTTGGCGATGGTGAAAATATCTTTGTCGCCACGGCCGCACAGGTTCATCACAACGATGCCGCCTTTGCCAACGTCCTTAGCGATCTCGCCCACGCGGGCCAAGGCGTGCGAGGGCTCCAAAGCGGGCAAAATCCCTTCGAGGCGCGCACACAATTGAAAGGCTTCGAGGGCTTCATCGTCCGTAGCCGACAAATAGGTCGCCCGGCCCGTATCCTTCAAGAACGCATGCTCGGGCCCGACGCCTGGATAGTCGAGGCCTGCCGAGATGGAGTGCGCGTCAATGATCTGGCCATCGTCATTTTGCAAAAGATAGGTGCGGTTCCCATGCAAAACGCCAGGACGTCCGCCCGTCAAAGCGGCTGCATGTTGACCCGTCTCAATGCCGTGGCCTGCTGCCTCTACGCCATAAATCTTGACGCTTTCGTCTTCCAGGAAAGGATGGAACAGACCAATGGCATTTGAACCACCGCCAATGCAGGCCACCAAAGCGTCGGGCAGTCGGCCTTCGCGTTCCAACATTTGCTGCTTGGTTTCGCGGCCAATCACCGACTGGAAGTCACGGACCAATTGTGGATAGGGGTGTGGACCGGCGACCGTACCAATGATGTAGAAGGTATCCTTCACATTGGTGACCCAGTCGCGCAGGGCTTCATTCATCGCATCTTTGAGCGTGGCGGTACCTGCATCCACTGGGCGCACTTCGGCACCCAACAGTTTCATGCGGAACACATTCGGGCTTTGCCGCTCGACATCCGTAGCCCCCATATAAACGATACAAGGCAGGCCAAAACGGGCGCAAACAGTGGCCGTTGCCACGCCATGTTGGCCCGCACCCGTTTCCGCGATGATACGCGTCTTCCCCATGCGCATGGCCAAGAAAATCTGGCCCATGCAATTATTGATCTTATGGGCACCGGTATGATTGAGTTCATCGCGCTTAAAATAAATCTTCGCGCCACCGAAATGGTCGGTCAGACGCTCAGCGAAATATAGCGGGCTGGGACGGCCCACATAGTCGCGCAAGAAGACGTCTAAGGTTTCCTGAAAGCTGGGATCGGCCTTGGCATCCTCATAGGCTTGCTGCAGCGCCAAGATGTTGGGCATGAGGGTCTCAGCGACAAAGCGGCCGCCAAATTGGCCAAAGCGGCCTTGCGCGTCGGGATAGGAACCCCAGGAATTACGTGCGTCCATCTTGTTTAGTGATCCATTCTCAGTCGTTCAAAGCTTGCATGAAGCTGGCGATCCGTGCGCTATCCTTTAAGCCCGGCGCGCGCTCAACGCCAGAGGAGACATCCACCAAAGGTGCACCGGTCTGCCGAACGGCTTCCGCGACATTTTCAGGGTTCAACCCGCCCGATAGGAACCAGGGCACAGGGCTCTGAAAGCCTTGCAGAATTGTCCAATCAAACACATGGCCGAGGCCGCCGGGACGATCTGCACCTTTGGGGGCCTTGGCGTCAAACAAGAGATAGTCGACGATGCCGAGATAGGGCTTGATCTGCTCAAGGTCCTGACGCTCTGAAATGCCAAAGGCGCGGATGATACCCACGCCGCGTGCCTTGATGACAGCGCAACGCTGCGGGCTCTCGCTACCCTGCAATTGCAAAAAGTCAGGCCCGAGGTCAGCGACGACTTGATCCACCAAGGCATCGTCTGGATCAACCACAACCGAAACTGTCCGCGCCATGCCTGCGGCCATTTTTGCCAGTGGCTTGGCCGCGGCAGGCAGAATGTGGCGCGGGCTTTTAGGGAAGGTCACAAAGCCAAGGAAAGCGGCACCTTGGGCCAAGGCATCGCCCACAGTTTGGGCATCGGATAGTCCACAAATTTTGGCTTCAGCAAGGCGCATAAGTGCTCATGTAGAGCGTTCAGCTACAAAGCAAAAGTATGCACTGCGGCAAATGGGCTTCCGACCTCAGCTTTGCTTTTTCAATAGGTCGCGAATTTCGGCCAATAGCTCTTCTTGGCTGGGCCCGGCAGGAGCTGCAGGTGCAGGGGCAGGTGCTTTGACCCGATTGTAAGCTTTCACCACCAAGAACAGTACAAAGCCGACAATGAGGAAGTTCAGCGTCGCCGCCAACACGTCACCATAGCCTATCGCAACTTCGGCCTTCTTGGCAGCTTCGTCAGCCGCCTGAAGCACGATCTTCATACCGGCCAGATCAACCCCACCAGTCAATAGACCAACGACAGGCATGATGACTTTGTCGACAAAGGCTGCAACGATTTTGCCGAACGCGGCACCAATGACCACACCAACGGCGAGGTCAATGACATTTCCGCCTGAGATAAAGGCTTTGAATTCATCGGCGATGCTCATGTTGAAGTCCTTCTAAACACAAATTGACAGAACGCGGCGCACCCAGTTTTTGGGCCCACCGCGTTTTAACGAGCGAAAAATTGGAGCTGTGAGATGGCGGCTGTGGCCAAATGGCGGTGCCACCAGCTTATTCGCCGGGATCAACGCCACCGTTTAAGCGGGCGCGCAATTCTTTGCCAGCCTTGAAGAAGGGTGCGTGCTTGGCATCCACGGCCACGCCTTCGCCTGTCCGTGGGTTGCGACCCTGACGGGCCCCACGGGAGCGAACCGAAAATGCTCCGAACCCGCGTAATTCAACGCGGTCACCTTTTTCCAAGGCTTTGGTGATCTCTTCCAGCACGGTATCGACCACGCGTTCGACATCCCCATGAAATAGATGCGGATTCTCGGTAGCTAATTTAGCAACAAGTTCAGATCGCAACATATGGGTCTGCCCCCCAGTTAAACTTTATTGAGACCATATAACAGCAAAAAACCACTTATGCGCAAGCCTTCTTAAGGAAATTTGTCTTTGACCGAAAACAAAAAAGGCCAGAGCAATGCTCTGGCCTTTCTCGAAAGCTACAGTTTCTTGTGGTGATCTTGGGTCACCAGTGTGAAACTTAGTCGTTTTGTTCCTTTTGACGCAGCGCTGCGCCAAGGATATCGCCCAAAGATGCGCCGGAGTCGGACGATCCGAATTGGCTAATGGCTTCTTTTTCTTCAGCCATTTCAAGCGCCTTGATCGAAACCGAGACTTTACGCGTTGCTTTGTCGATTGCCGTCACGACGGCATCAACGCGGTCACCAACAGCATAGCGCTCAGGACGCTGTTCTGCACGATCACGCGAGATGTCCGACTTGCGAACAAAAGCTTTCATGATGTTGTCTGGACCGATCGAGACTTCGATACCGCCCGAAGCAATTTCGGTCACAGTACAGGTCACGGTTTGGCCGCGCTTCAAGGTCTCGGTTGCGAATGGATCAGACGAGACTTGCTTGATGCCGAGCGAGATACGCTCTTTTTCAACATCCACATCGAGAACCTTCGCTTCGACCATGTCGCCGCGGTTATAGTTCTTGATGGCTTCTTCGCCTGGCAAGTTCCAGTCGATATCGGACATGTGGACCATGCCGTCGAGTTCATCATTGACGCCCACGAACAGACCGAATTCGGTGATGTTCTTGATCTCGCCCTTAATGACCGAACCAACTGGGCTTTCGGTAACAAACGCATCCCAAGGATTGGACTGAGCTTGCTTCATGCCGAGCGAGATGCGGCGCTTGTCGCCATCCACATCAATCACGATCACGTCGACTGGATCGCCTGGATTGACGATCTTCGAAGGATGCAAGTTCTTTTTGGTCCAAGACATTTCGGACACGTGGACCAAGCCTTCGACGCCAGACTCCAACTCAACAAACGCACCATAATCGGTGATGTTGGTGATAACGCCCGAATAACGCGCGCCGACTGGATATTTGGCTTCAGCACCATCCCAAGGATCGGAAAGCAATTGCTTCATGCCCAAGGAGATACGCTGGGTGTCTGGGTTGATCTTGACGATCTGAACTTGAACCGTGTCGCCCACGTTCAGCACTTGGCTTGGGTGGCTGATACGCTTCCAGCTCATGTCGGTGACATGCAACAGGCCATCGACGCCGCCCAAGTCCACGAACGCACCGTAATCGGTGATGTTCTTGACAACGCCGTCGCGGATTTCGCCTTCGGCCAGACCGGCAACGATCTCGGTGCGGGCTTCCGCACGGTCGAGCTCGAGGATCGAACGACGCGAAACCACGATATTGCCACGTGGACGATCCATTTTCAGGATGCAGAATGGCTGGACAATGTTCATCAATGGACCGACGTCGCGCACAGGGCGGATATCGACTTGCGAACCTGGCAAGAAGGCGTTGGCGCCACCGAGGTCGACTGTGAAGCCACCCTTCACGCGGCCAACAATCGCACCGTCAACCGACTCACCGGTCGCAAACAGCTTCTCAAGACGGCCCCAAGCCTCTTCACGGCGGGCCTTCTCGCGGCTGACAACGGCTTCACCAAGCGCGTTCTCAATCCGGTCGAGGTAAACTTCAACAGTGTCATTGACCTTCAAGGACGAACCTTCAAGACCAAATTCGCGCACTGGAATGCGGCCTTCGGTCTTCAAACCAATGTCGACCAGAACGAAATCGTTTTCGATCGAAACAACGGTTGCGGAAATGACTTTGCCTTCGGTCAAGCCACCACGGGCACCAAAGGATTCTTCTAGTAGTGCCGAGAAATCGTCCCGGCTCGGGTTAAGGAGCATGTCGCTCATGTGTGTATCAGTCTCCGAATAGATGAAAGCAGGCCTGCCGGTTGGCTCCGGCGGTCTTGCCCGAAAGGTCCTGCGGCCTTCGGGCCTCACGTCTTACAACGCATCATTTTGCATGTTGCGTGGATGAAACGATTGTTTGAATTTCGAGGAAAGCATGTCTAGCTTTTGGCCAAACGCACCTGTTCCACGATCAATCGGGCTTTATCCACAGCCGCCTCTATACTCAGACCAGTCGTGTCGAGCAAGTGGGAGTCTTCAGCGGGCCGTAAAGGCGCATCTGCGCGTCCGGAATCTCGAGCATCGCGTTCGAGTGTTTGGGCCAACATCGTCTCAAAGGAGATAACTTCCCCCAAGGCCTCCAGTTCCATCTGGCGGCGCCGCGCGCGCTCTTCTGGGCTAGCCGAGACATAGAGCTTCACATCGGCTTCTGGACACACCACGGTACCGATATCCCGACCATCAAGAACCGCGCCACCCGCTTGCAAGGCAAAATTGCGCTGCAGGTCGAAAAGGGCCTTACGGACGGCCTGATTAGCGGCCACAACTGAAGCGGCCGCGCCGACCTGAGCTGTGCGCAAATCCGCATCCTCAATCCCATCCATCGTCAAATTCCGCGCCACCTCAGCTGCGGTGTCGGCGTTCTGCGGCGCGTGACCAGCAGACAGGAGACGATAGGCCACACCCCGATAAAGCTTGCCTGTGTCCATATGAGGCAGGCCATAATGCAAGGCCAAGGCCTTAGAGATCGTACCCTTTCCAGCAGCCAAGGGGCCATCGACAGCTATAATCATATGTAAGGTGCCCGTTGGCTAGGATTGGGGTGCTTGGTTTTCGGCGTGGTCCTATCAAGCTTGTCGGCCGCTGCCAAACAGCAAATGCAACCGAACTGGCCCGCTTAAGCAAAGCACGCATGCCGCAATGCGACTTTATTTTGTGCGCCCGCGACTTTAAGGAGCGCATATGGAAACCTTATTCATCCCCAGCTTCAAAGCCCCTGCCCGCGGCACCGTGACGGTTCCGGGCTCGAAGAGCATCAATAATCGGGCTTTGCTGCTGGCGGCTCTGGCGCAGGGCCAATCTGTATTGACCGGCGCACTTGATAGTGACGACACACGCATTTTTGCCAGTTGCTTGAACGCCTTGGGTTTTGACGTCTCCCACGATCCAGAGGCAGCAACCTTCGAGGTTGCCGGCTGTGGTGGATACCTGCCCGCACCCAAAGGTGGGGCGGCAGACCTATTCGTCGGCAATGCGGGCACTGCCGCCCGCTTCCTACTCGCCTTGAGCGCCTTGGGTCTAGCCCCTGTGCGCTTTGACGGGGTGGCCGCCATGCGCAAGCGTCCCATGGGCGACTTGTTAGACGTACTTGCGGCACAAGGTGCGCAGATCAGCTTTGAAGGCATGCCGGGCCACTTTCCATTGAGCCTGTTGGGCTCTGGCCTCCCCGGCGGGCGCCTCGAACTAGACCCGCAGCGCTCCAGCCAACAGGTGAGTGCCGCCCTAATGGTCGCCCCTTTTGCCAAGGCGGACACAGAGCTTGTGCTGACCGGTCCCATCGTTTCTGAGCCCTACATCGCCATGACGATCGACATGATGGCCGATTGGGGCGTCAAGGTAGAGCGACCAGAGCCGCAACGCCTCCATGTCGCGGCGGGCCAAACCTATCAAGCCAAAGCGCGCTATCAGGTAGAGCCTGATGCCTCGAGCGCGTCTTATTTCTTTGCCGCCGCTGCCGTCACCGGCGGGCGGGTCACCATTGCGGGCTTATCTCGCAAAGCCCTTCAAGGTGATGCACTCTTCGTCGATGCCTTGGCCGGGATGGGCGCAACGGTGGAAGAAAGCGCTGCAGGCCTAACCGTAACCGGACCCGCCCAACTCCACGGTCTTGAGATCAATATGAATGCGATTTCTGATACCGCCCCTACACTCGCTGCCATCGCCTCCAATGCGTCCAGCCCGGTCCTGATCACTGGGGTGGAGCATATGCGCTGGAAAGAGACTGACCGGGTAAATGCCATGGCGACCCAATTGCGCGCCATGGGTGCGGATTTAGATGAGCGCCAAGACGGCCTGCTGATCCGGCCCGCCAAACTCAAGCCTGCTCAAGTCGCCACTTATGATGACCACCGCATGGCGATGTCGCTAGCCATTGCAGGATTGGCCAATGAAGGGGTAACGATTGAGGACCCAGGCTGCACCTCGAAAACCTTCCCGACTTTCTTTGATGTTTTGGCCCAGTTGCGCGCGCAATCTTCTGCCTAAATACATTGGACTGCAGCATAGGTTTTGACAGCGTCCCTCTAACGTGGCAAGCGCTGCGCCCTTAGATTACCTTCCCAATGTGGCGATCGGCCAGTGGAGCCCCAACAGTGCCTAAAATTGACCTTGGCGAAAAACAATTGTGCCCAGCCTGCGGCGCAAAATTCTACGACTTACACAAGCGGCCTGCTGAGTGCCCCAAGTGTGCGAATGTGTTTGATCCCGATGATGAGGCCGTCAAAGCCCGTCGCGCTAAAGCACGTCTGACCGCGTTTGATCCCAAGCTGGCTGCGGCCGCGGAAGAGGATGATGAAGACGCACCCGCAAAAGTCATCGATCCCGATATGGACGAGGACGAAATGGAGCATGAGGAAGTCACGGCGGAGCTCGATGCGGCCGCTGTCGATCAAGCCCCACTCGAACTCGATGACGATGAAGAATCCGACCCGATCAACCAAGGCACAGGCGGCGCAGATGTGCCCGAAGGCTTCTCCGAGCAGGAATTGGACGATGACGATCCAACCGCCGGCGACGATGAAGTGCCCTTCTTGGAAGATGATGAAGACCTCATTGACGACGATCTGGGCGATATCCCGGGTCCAGACGATGATGACGTCGACCCCCGCTAAGGCACAAAGCCTGCGCCATATCCTGGCGCGCACGCGATAGAAAAAGGCCTGCCCTCGCCATTTTATTCGGTTAGGGCAGGCCTTTTGCGTTTCTGCCCCCTCGTTTTGCGAGAAATGCAGATTAGCGGCGGCAGCGCACACCATTCGCTGCAGCAACGCTGCGACGCCCGTCTTGATCCCCTCGACCGAGACGTCTATACGCGGCGCTCTTGTGGGTTCGGTGGAGCCCACAACTCGATCAATTTGGTCCGTCACGACCAAATCAGATGGGGCCATAGCTCAGTTGGTAGAGCGCTTGAATGGCATTCAAGAGGTCAGGGGTTCGACTCCCCTTGGCTCCACCATTAAAACAAGGGGTTAGCAGATCGAAGCGCCCCAGAAAAACGTTGCCGATACCGTATCGATACCAACTAAACGCAATTCGCGGGCATCAGTTGGCAACAGTTTTGCGCCTTTTTGACATGCAGTTTTACTGCTTTTTGTTTTGATTTAGCGCTCAAGCCCTGCCCCGATCACATGCCCAATGGACAGATCCTGGCCGCCGCTGACAGGCGCAATCGCAATTCCGACCCCGCGATCAATGACAGTTTGCTTGCCCAAGGACGTCGTAATGCTGCCAATCACAACACCTTCGCTCAAACCATGGGAGACTGCCCGACCAGAGATGCCAAGCTCCTTCTCGAGCGCATAAGCGGCGTCAGCGTCGCGAAGCTTTGCCCAAGCCTCCGGCTTGAAACCTATGCCCTCGGCCTGCCGGACACCATAACCCTTGCTAACGAGGAATTCAGCGCGTGCATCAAGGCTAGGATCGCGTTGGCCTCCATCGCCTTGCCTTCTACCATCCGATTGGCCCAACCGCGCCAACTCCACATCCTGCGGCAAAAGGCGGTTGGCGGTCATATCGTCGCGCTTGACATCGGATCTGCCCTGCCGCCCACCGATCAAGACCTCCAGTGGACGCGCCTTTGTTGGATGCCCACCAGTGCGCTTCTCTTCCCAGTGCGACCGCATGATATCCTGCGACCTCTGAAGGGCGTCCAAGCGGTCCTTCAGATCAGCCGCAAAGGCAACCCCGTGCGTGGACTTAGTTGCCAGCCCAAGGCTCTCCAAATGCCCCACACGCGCCCGTACGAGTGCGCCCACCGTGTCGCGACGGGAAAGCTCTGCCTTAGGCAGAAGCCCGTCATGGCCCTTGACGAGGGCAGTCAGACGGATGTCGATATCGGTCCAGCGATTGGCTGTGCTGCGGATGAATAGGCCCCGCTCGGCATCGCCACGGCTACTGTCCCCCAGTATAGCTTGAGCCTGCTCCTGGGCGCGTTCTCGTAAGCCGTGACTGACATAGGATCTGGGTATGACAAGATCTTTGCCATTGGCCCGCCTGCCCCGCATCAGAACGTGAGAATGGGGCTGATCGGTGTCGTAGTGGTTGACCGCCACCCACTCCAGATTTGGCTCTTTGAGATCGAGGCTGACTCTCTCCATGACGCCCTTGACATAGGCATCCATGTCCTCAATCTTGTCGCCGTGCTCGGCGCTGATGATTAGCCGAAAGTGATGTCGATCCTGCTCCCAACCTGCGCATTGGGCTCCAACTTCTTCGGCATTGCGCGAACCATCCAGATCATAAAAGCCAGCATCCACGCCGTCCTGCCCTGCCCCTTCGCGGGCTAGATAACTGACATGTTGGGCGAGCGCCTTACCCGGATTGGCAACACCACGGGGTCCAGAATGACGCCCAATAAACACCTTCACCATGGCGCGCTGACCAGCTGGAACGTAGAGCGTGACGCCGCCTGATTTGGCCGAACCGCCACCACCGCCAGCCTGCGCCCCTCGCCCAAACAAACGCGAACTCGATAGCCGTTTTGCCAGACTTGCCTTGACTGAGCCGGGGTCACCGCCTCCACTTTTGGGCATATCCGGCGAGACGCGCTCACGTGGCTCGACTAGGCGGGTGACAATCAAATCTCTCACGCCGCCTGAACTGCTTGCGTCAGATCCGTGTCCAGAAGTCTTATGCGAACGCGCCATTTGGTGCCTCCTGACACCCAAAACCGCAAGACTTATGCCGACTTACATGCCACGACACACTGCAAGTTATGACCCCTTCAACATGACTTACGAAAACGCCAATCAAAACATCATGCTGAGAGCACCGGCAAGTCGCCCTCTTATATCTTGCAAATCTCCCCCAAATCCAACTCACTCTGTCCCACTTTCGCAAACACCTGTCCCACTCTGACCAGGCCAACCCGAAGAAGCATCACCGAAGCGCAAAGCCTCTGAGGGCCAAGCAGACAAGCGACCGGACACAAGCCTAGACCTGAGCATGCGAAAAGGGCGGAGCTGTTAGGCTCCGCCCTTGGGCTAATTTGCTAGGATGAACTCGCTAGGCGGCTGTTTCCATCGGCAAGTCTGCTTCGGTGGCAGGGTCTTCGGCTTTGGCTTTGCCGCGAGCGAGGACTTCAAGTTCGCTGAAGGGGCCAAGCACAAACTCGATGACGTAGCGGGTGCGGCCTTGATCGTCGTCATAGGAGCTGGGGCGGATGCGACCGAGGAGGCGAACCCGGGTGCCCTTCTGGACCATCGTCTCGATGCGAGTGATGATGGCAGGGGCGAAGACTGTGACGCGGTGCCAGTAGGTGCGGTCTTTTTGCGTGCCGTCTTCGGTCTTCCAGCGCTCCGAGGTGGCGACGCTGAGGGTTGCGAGTTTGCCGGTCTTGCCGAAAGTCTTGATCTCAATCTTGCCGACGTTTCCAACGATTTCGAAATTGGCCTTATCCATGATGGTTTCTCCGTTTGGTCTGAAGCTGTCCCGTCCGTTGGTGTCCCGGTCCGGGGGTCGCGGTGGCGACGGGGCGTAACAGCATCCGGAACAAGGCGAGGGGCGGAAACCGACCTGGTGGCACACAAGGGCTTGGCGCGGGCAGGAGCGTAGCGACAACTCGGGCCCTTGAATTCGAAGAATGGTGGGACACGCCGCCGGAGGCAGTTTTCAAGCCACGTCAACGCGTCTCCCGAGACGGGCAACAAGGGTCAGACGGGCAAGTCAGACCATTCAAAGGAGTATGTATAGTGTCTTGGTTAAAGCCAAAAACGATAGCGCGGAAAGGCAAAATTGTGCCATGGGTAGAAAAAGTCCGGACATCATTAATAAGTCATTCTAGCCAACCCAACCGCTAACCTTACTTAGACAAGGAAACGAAAGCGCCTAATGACCCGAGGAATGGGTACCCTCAAGAGCCCACAAACCTATGGCTGAAGTTTGAGGGGCAGGGCTAATGTTCTTTAGCTGATTTCGCGCCTTCGGCTAATCCACTTCGGAGGTGTTGTTGCAATCCTGCTAGCCAATGCCCGGTCATGACCGCATCAAGGAAAAGGGTCCCTGCCTGTCAGCGATGCACCTAAAGGGATTTGATCATTGCCTTCGCAGCTGAAGCACACCGTGTGATTGCCTCTTCAGGCTGGCAGGCGCAGATGTCGCATGCTATCTGTAAGGAGCGCTTTGGGACTGGAGATACCCTGTGATTGATCAGCTTGGGCTATTTGAAGACGATGAGTTATTGGAAATCGAAAATCAAGCCGAGGGCCTTGATGATATAGGTCCGATAAACGTTGCCACTGTAAATCAGTCTGTTGTCAGTGGCACCGATTGGACTGCCGAAACAATTATAAGTCAGATAAACAAAGGAAACATTCAGCTAAACCCCAAGTTTCAGCGTCGGGATGCATGGGAAACCAAGAGGAAAAGCAGCTTCATTGAGTCCTTGTTGCTTGGACTGCCGATACCACAAATTGTTCTTGCAGAATCAAAAGCCAAAAGGGGCTCCTACATCGTAATAGATGGAAAGCAGCGGCTGTTAAGCATCCGGCAATTTGCCGCAAAGCCAGACGATCCAGTTTATCAGCAATTGCGATTGTCTGGACTCACAATCCGGAAGGATTTAAACCAGATGACCCTCGAGAGCTTGCGTGCTGATGTAGGACGAGCTGACGATGTCACGGCGTTTGAGAATCAACCGATTCGTACAGTGGTAGTCAAGAATTGGGGAACAGAGGATTTTCTCTACAGTGTGTTCCTACGATTGAATACCGGCAGCGTCCCGCTCTCGACGCAAGAACTTCGTCAGGCATTACATCCCGGCCACTTTCTCGAATTCATCGATGAGGCCTCTGCGGAGAGTGCCGGTTTACGCAAAGTACTTAATTTAAAGAAGCCAGATTTCAGAATGCGTGATGCGGAACTGCTAACACGTTGGTATGCTTTTCGAAATTTTGGCTCTCAATATAGAGGAGACCTCAAACGGTTTCTTGATGAGTCATGCGGCGCATTCAATGACAATTGGGAGAAGGTTGGGGAGCAAGTAAAAGCTGATTTAACTGAGTTCGAAGCGTCAATCGAAACCAGCTTCGCTATCTTTAAATCGGATGCATTTCGAAAATGGACCCCAGTAGGCTATGAAGGCCGATTCAATCGAGCAATTTTTGACGTGATGACATTTTATTTTGCAGAGCCGAAGGTCCGCACTGCGGCTATCGACAACGCAGAGCTCGTGGAACAAGCTTTTAAGACTCTTTGTGAAACCAATGGTGATTTCTTGGCCGCCATTGAGCGAACGACGAAGAGCATTGCAGCAACAACAGAACGCCTTAGAGCTTGGGGCGAGGAGTTGACCAAACTAACGGGAATTAAAGTTAACTCTCCTCTTCCCAATCACGATTGAGCGAAGAATGCCTCGTTCAGTTCGATTTAGAGAGTTTCAGTCTCGACTGCGGGAACTCCGAAAAAACATGCTTCCTGCAAGTTTTTCGTCTACTGGCGATTATTCGTCCCGACAGCTTGATCGTGCACGTGGCTATCGATTGTTGGTTCACGCGGAGGTTGAAGCTTTTTTGGAAGACATCACACTTGCTGCTGCGACTCAGGGTCTCAAAGATTGGACCCTAAAAAAGAAGGTGACTGCCAGCCTTTTTTGCCTAGTGGCAAGCTATCACTCGGGATTTATAATAGAGGGGCTTGATGACAAGCCTCCGATCCCGGCGGATGAGAGAGTCAAACTCAAGGACTCTATTGAGAACTTGGTCCAGAAAGTATTTGAACAATACCGGCATATCCATGCGAAGAATCATGGAATTAAGGAAGAAAATCTGCTCCGCCTTATACTTCCACTTGGGGTGCGCAAGGATGATCTGGATGAACTTTGGATTACAAATTTGAATGAATTTGGAAAACGCCGAGGCGACATAGCTCACAAAACCGTTAAGGCTCATCAGCAGATTGACCCTAAATC
Organism: Ferrovibrio terrae; assembly: GCA_943368895.1. Lineage (GTDB taxonomy): Bacteria > Pseudomonadota > Alphaproteobacteria > Caulobacterales > Aquidulcibacteraceae > Aquidulcibacter. The sequence goes on along the minus strand of CALRLV020000011.1, from coordinate 4,903 downwards.
CGAGCTAGAAGATGTCGAAGCTATTTTGGTCGGGTTAAAGGTACTCGATGAAATAGTCACCAATCTCACCTAATTCGCTTAAGCTGCGAGTTAAACAACCCTTACTTCCCCATTGCGTGCACTACTTGCAGCAGACCGCTAAGTGGAGCATTTCAAGTCCTATGTGACGCTGGCGGGCCGGGTCACATCCAATACCCAATCAGCCGCAGCCTGGGCCTTGCTCGCAGCCACCAAGAACGAGGATGGATTATCGCCAACCGCCTTGAGCCATCCATCGATATAGGCAGCATGATCTTCAAGGTGATCAGCGGGCAGGCCGATGTGAGCACCGATAAAGGCGCTAGCAAGTTCAGCAACAAGCTCCTCCAGCGCATAGCCAGCATCGCCAAAGCGGGTCTGACCAAAGTCACGATTGAGGCGTGTCTCATGACGGGAGGCATGGGCGGTCTCGTGGGCAAGCGTTGCCCAATATTGACTGCCGTCTCGAAAGGCCTCGCGAAGAGGCATTTGGATATAGTCAGAGGCCTTGGAATAGAAGGCCCGATTGCCGCCATGGCGAAGCGTGACGGGGATCCGCGCGAAAAGAGAAGCCCAACGTGTCTCATCGTCGCTGATTATGTTTGGGGTGCGCGGAACGACAGGCGCTTCAGCAGGTGCATAGAAGGTTTCAGGCAAGCCTTCGATTTGCTCGGCATTGAAGACTGTGTAGCCGCGTAAGATACGCCGCGTTTCACCAATCTCATCGCTATTGGCACCCTTGGACTTGGGCACGCGAGAAGGCTTTCCATCACCCTCTGACTTATCGCCCACTTCGGCATAATAGACGACAAAAGACCCGCGCTCACCTTTTCGAACACAGGCTTTCATGGCCAAGGCTTGTTTGAAAGTGAACCAATGGCGTGATCTGAAGCCGCATTCTAAAGCGGCGGCCCAAAGGGCGATGATATTCATGCCCCGGTAGGGCGTCCCGCATGATCTCAGGGGCAAAACCAAAGCATCAGGTGGCGCAATATCATCCCATGGCTTGATCCAGGGGCGAACACCGCGTTCGAGAAGAGAACTAATCTGGGCTGTGACACGCTCATGGGGTGTCAGACGAGCTTCATCGGACGCTGATGAATAGCGGAAATTACGAGTTGCTGCGATCGAAAGTGACATGGCGGATACCTCCGCCGATGGAATTTTGCGTTACGCGATACTCACCATGAGCTCGCGCCGCCCCCATCGGCCGAGATCAACAAACCGCACCGCTGTAAGACTGCCCGCACCCCGGTAGTCTAGTCTTGTCTAGACCGGGGCGGAAGCGTGAGCGGACGACCGAATGGTTGCGGGCAGGCTGGCAGGGTGCAGGGATTTTGGGCCGATGGGGGCGGCGAGCGCCCCCGACTTTCCTGTTTCTTTCAGCCTGGAGCCAAGAAGCAGTACTCAACAATTCGTTTGACTAGATAACGCTACTGCCGAACCTTTAGGACGCAAAAAGCCTAAAGGATATATGGCGGTAAACTGGACTTTAAGATATCACCTAGCTCTTGCCACACGCAAACCTTTGGCCGCAAACGGCGCTCAACTCCAATGAAACGAGCTGCTGGCGGAGCATCTCTCTCATTGCCGGTGCAACGCGTGACGAAATTGCAGCGTAGGCGCGAGGATTCTGAATCCACCTTCTAAGCTTACACAAGTTGTCATTCAAGTCGCCAGTGTAACCCAAGCTCTGAAGCGATATTAGGCGACGTTCCAAGTCTCGGAGTTGCAAATATGCAGGAGACCCGGAGTCCGGGCCCGAAGCTTTCAGAATTCTCTCGGCCGAAATCACTTTTATTTTTGAAGGGAATCTATCCCGCGGTAGGACATCTAAGGCATTTTGAACTGTATCAACTATCCGGGACCCCACCAACGTCTCTCCAGATCGATAGAGACACTTCAAAAACCGTAATTGTGCCAAGGCACGACCTCCGCCCCTCGCGATCAGCCGATTTACTTCAAGTGCTTCAAGGACTTCAGAATAGGCATATTTATGAACCCCCAGTTCAGCTAAACTTAAAATTCCGTAGTTTCTGACCGTTACGTAAAGTATATCGGCAGCCAACAGAGCAGCTCTAGAACCAGGTGGAATATGTCCTGAAATCCGCGCAATTTCAGAATTCTGTTCGATTTCGAATGTGTAACTTTCTTTTGGTGAATAATGGTCGAGTAGTGTCGCTAGGCGACAATTTTTATCTACCGATATCTGCCCCTCCAATTTTAAGTGCTGCAGAAACAGGGAACGGCTTCTTACGAGAGCGGATAGTTTGTCGAAAGTATATGCCGCAACAGACCAACCAGCTTTCGATAATTGATGCGAGCGCTGTTTGAGAATGACAACGTCGTCATCGACAATAAGTATGTCACGATCGCTTTGCTGATCGTTATCGCCACGGGCAGCAGAACCAAATATGACTTCAGCAGATGCTGAATAGGCGCTTGCAGTCATCGCATGACCCTCTTGACCAAAATTGATGTAAATATTCCAAGCCAGCCTACTGCCAGCAAAGCCTGCAGAACAGTTAGGATCTTTGCAAAATCTGATTCAGGAACAATTGACGAAAAGCCGAGAACGGTCAGGACGGAAAATGTATAAAACATTACATCCACGAAGGATGCATGGGACATTATTTCGTTATTAACGCGGACATGACCACCAATAACAAAATAGTTCAGAGTCGAAATAATTAAAAATAGAAACAGCGTAGTAAGTAAAAATCTGACAGGAGAATATCCATATCGAGCAAAAGTGTCGAACGTCTTATTTGCAATCCATAGCCATCCCGCATTCCATTTGCCAATTCTTTCCCGCCTAATGTCAGCGCTTATTTGATATCTCTTCCATCGCCTAAAAAGGATATCAGCGGTCATGTAAAATTCATCTTGGCGCTCAGCAGCGAAGTTTTCGAGCAGGGCTTGGAAAACCGAGATTCCAACATTTGACGCTTCGACTTCGAACCGTTTAGCGAACTTGATTTTCGCAGGATCAAGATAGACGCCTTTAAACTGTGACTTCCAAAAATTACAGTTTACGAAATCGCACCCATGGAACTCGACCCCCTCGAATTGGGTGCCTATGAATAAACAGTCCTCGAACATACAATCTGTGAATGTGGTTCTTGAAATAGTTAATTTTGAAAAGGCAACATTAGTGAATTTTATCTTCTTAAATCGCCTCCCGGAAGCTTGCCATTGGTTTTGTGAAAACACAGAATTCATTACGTGGTCATTAGGCGACATTGCGGGAAGCAGTTCGGACTGTCCGAAAATCGTCGGCGCGCCATCCAATCTAAACAAATTTTCTAACAATATTGGATGACCTTTTGCTAAAATATCGGCCAGGCAGCGCTATCGTACACACTAAGTGCGAAAACTGCTTTTGAAAAGTCCAAACGTCGCCACCGCGAAATTGGACCGATAACACACAATGCAAGGGGGTAGCAAAAATGAGTATCAAAAGCTTCTGTGCGAGCCACGCGCCGGTTACCCAGCGCGCAGCCGTTGATTTGAAGCCTGCTTGGTCCGGTTACTCCGCCGCGATGCCCGCCGCATCAAGATCAGGCACAACCGCATAGGCTTCCGCCAAAGCGGCCAATCCTTCCTCGGTAACTTCAAACGCTGGCGTATCGTCGCTTTCCGCCACGTCGATCAACCCATCCGTTCGGATCACGCTGGGCAACCAGCCGCTCCCATCGAGCGTCTGCGCGGCTATCTGGGCCAACTCATCCTTGCGCTTGGAGCTAAGCGTTGCCGCAAACGCCTCACGATCCTCAGCGGTTGGCAATTCCAAGACAGCAGGACTTTCCATGATCGCATCGGTAATCTGAGCCTTGTGTAGCCCCATGAAGAAGTCCGAAGTTGGTGTCCACCATTTGGTCATGTCGACTTGGAGACGGGTAGCAAGGGTATCGGCAACTTCTTGCTTGCGACGACAAATGGGTGCGTTGCCGCTATGACTGAAGTCGAGGGTTGAAGCGATTAGGATTGCTTGGGTGTGAAGTAAGACCTCTGGTCCTTGGGCTAAGCACCATTCAAACCAATTCTCCTCATAGAGGTCCAATGCCTTCAAGGTGTCCCTCTTCGAGGCGAGGGGTTCAGCGTCTGAGTAGGCATGACATACAAAGGCGTGAATGCTCATACCGACAGGGCCAGTTAGCGCCATGAAGTGACAGCCCAATGCATAGACAGATAGGGCCAAGGCCACATCAGGAGCCTCACAAAGATGAGCGCGAATGGCGCGCGTGCGTGCGCTGGTTAGTTCATTCAACGTCTTTTGAGTAAAGCCGGAGGTGTTGGCTGGCGCAGGCTCCTCTTCTTCCCAAGGTGGCCGTTCTTCGAGACTGGTTGGGACTATGCTATCAGAACCCTTATCACCTAATGCTACCACATCAGCGGAAGGGTTAGTTTCGCCAGTGCTCTGACCCGCAATGCGTGCCGTGCCAGAAGCTGGATCAATCACAAGCACGGTCACGCCATCTGGAGAGGGTGTAAACGCCACAGGCTCATGTGCAGGAATTGCTTCAGCCTCAAGACGCTCCTTTTCACGGCGTCGTTCGGCTTCGGCTTTAGCTTTTTCGGCATCACGTCGTGCATCGATCCGAGCAATTTTCTTCTGATCACCCTTCGCGACAATGCCGACGATCGTATCTGGATGCCCTTCAAAATCGATCGAGATCATGCAACCCGCTATCGCCTTCTTTTCTGGGTCGAAGAAGGACAAGGCTTCGGCCATCTCGTGCGCTTTGACACGGAGACTCTCGAGTTCCGCGATGAGAGCCTCATCTGTTGGATTAGACACGAGTGCTTGCTCAATCTCATTAGCTCTCTCCCGTATCACATGGGCAGCGGCTTTTTGCTCTTCGGTTGGCTGGTGCCATTCGGG